>JAJYSD010000183.1 GCA_021793745.1 Bacillota bacterium | reverse complement strand
TGGCGCTGATCACGACGAAAACCCTGCTGACGGATGCGTATCGGAACCGTTATGCCGTCGCCGCCTTCGCCGCGCACCATCTTGATATGATGAAGGCGGTGGTGGAGGCGGCGGAGGAATCGGGGGTTCCGGTGATCCTGCAGACCACCCCCGCCACCATCCGGTATTTGGGGTTGGAATTGATCGTCGCTATGGCGCGGAGGGTGGCCGAGGGGGTCCGGGTCCCCGTCGCCCTGCATCTGGATCACGGGGATACCTTTGAAACGGCGGTCCGCTGTCTGCGGGCCGGATATACGTCGATCATGGTGGATGCCTCGCACCTCCCCTTCGAGGAGAATGCCGCCTTCGTGCGCCGGGTGACCGAGGCGGCCCGCGCCGTCGGCGTGCCGGTGGAGGCTGAATTGGGGACGATCGGCGGGGCAGAGGATGACGTGACCCGAGAGGGGGAGGAAGGGCTGACCGACCCCGGGGCGGCGGAGGAATTTGTCCGGAGGACCGGCATCGATTTTCTGGCACCGGCCTTCGGCACCGCCCACGGCGTGTACAAGGGGGAAGTCCGGTTGGATCTTCCTCGCCTGGAGGCCATCGCCCGCCGCGTCGATCTCCCTCTGGTCATGCACGGTGCATCCGGCGTCCCCGAGGAGATGCTGCGGAGGGCCATCGCCCGCGGTGTCAGCAAAGTCAACTTTTCCACGGAACTGAAGCAGGCCTTTGCCCGGGCGTTGCGGAGTTATTTGTCGGATCATCCCGAGGAGGCCGATCCGCGCCGGATCTTCCTGTCGGCGAAGGAAGCGGTCAAACAGGTCGCGAAGCGGAAAATCGAAATGGTGAGCGGGGTTGTGCCGTGATTACCGTCGTAACCCTTAATCCGGCCGTCGACAAAACCTATCGGGTGTCGGCCTTGCGTCCGGGGCGCATTCATCGGGTGGATCAGGTGGACGCATTTCCCGGAGGCAAGGGAATCAACGTGGCCAAGGTGTTGAAGCGCCTCGGTCTGGCCGTCCAGGTGACCGGCTTTATCGGTGGAGGGACGGGGGATGCCATCCTGCAGGGGCTCGATCAACTGGGCCTTTCCCACCGCATGGTTCCGATCCCGGGCGAAACCCGCACGTGTCTCAACATCCTGGACGAGACCGGCCGGACGCAGACGGAATTTTTGGAACCGGGCCCTTCGGTGCCGAAGGAGAAGTGGGAGGCGTTGAAGGGGACGGTGGGGAGGCTGGCCGAAGAAAGCCGCGTCGTCGTCTTTTCGGGAAGCCTGCCCCCCGGACTGGACGACGATGCCTACCGGGAATTGGTCTTCATCGCCCAGGCCCGGCGGTCCAAGGCGGTGGTCGATACGGGAGGCGCCCCCCTTGCCCGGGCCCTGTTGGCCCGCCCCTTTGCGGTGAAGCCCAACGGAGCGGAGATGGCGTCCCTGTTTCGAAGGGAGGAGATGAGCGATTCGGAGCGAATCGCCCTCCTTCGGGAATGGAATCGAAGGGAGATTCCCTTCGCCTGCGTCACGCTGGGGGAGAGGGGGGCCCTGGCTTCAGTGGACGGACGCGCCCACCGGGTGTTTCCGCCGGAGATCGAGGCGGTCAACCCGGTGGGATCCGGGGATGCCTTCACCGCGGGATTGGCGGCGGGAATCCATCGGGAAGAGGAAATCGAAGACATCCTGGCCCTGGCCACCGCAGCCGCCGCGTCCAACGCCCTGCATCTCCAGGCCGGAGAGGTGGATGAGGATCAAGTGACCGCCCTGAAGGAAAAGGTGCGGGTGACGCTTCTCTCCCGCTAAGGTTCGCTCACAGACGCCTTCCCGGCGTTGACCGGGGAGGCGTTTTTTGTGTGGGATCGCCGGATGATTCGTCTCCAATGCGCGAATACTATACTTGTGATATAATATAATGGATAATTTTAGGCTGGATTCCCCCCTTCCCTCCTCCTAAGGATGTATCCCTTTCGTATCGGATGCCACCGAGACAAATATAAACCCTGACAGGAAAGGAGAACGCCATTGGAACAGGTCAAGGAAAAGATAATGGAGGTGCTGTCTGCCGTTCTGCCCATTACCCTGGCAGTCATCCTGTTGCAGTTTACCATCATCTGGCTCCCCATGGACGTGTTTATCCAGTTTCTGATCGGGGCCGTGCTGGTGACCACCGGTCTCGTCCTTTTCTTGATCGGCGTGGAGGTGGGGCTCCTTCCGGTGGGGGAAATGATCGGATCAACGTTGCCGAAGACCAAAAAGTTGTGGATGCTGGTGCTCTTCGGCTTTATTTTCGGTTTTGTGGTGACCGTGGCGGAGCCGGACGTCCGGGTGTTGGCCCTGCAGGTGGACCAAGTCTCGGCGGGGGCCGTTCCGAAAAACATCTTGATCTATTCCGTCGCCCTCGGCGTGGGGATTTTCGTGGCTCTGGCGATGCTGCGGATCATCTTCAACATCTCCATGACCCTGCTGTTGTTCGTCAGTTACGCCTTGGTTTTCCTGCTGTCCTTTTTTACACCGAGTGAATTTGCTCCCATTTCCTTTGATTCGGGTGGGGTGACCACCGGACCGATCACGGTTCCCTTCATCGTCGCATTGGGCGTCGGGGTCGCTTCCGTCATGCGGGGAAAAAGCTCCTCCGGTGATGGTTTCGGGCTGGTGGGTCTCGCCTCCATCGGACCGATCATGGCGGTGATGTTGATGGGGGTGTTGTACGGATGAACATTCGGATCTGGGAAGGGTTTGGCGGAGTTCTCTGGGAAGTGGCGATGGCTCTCTTTCCGATGCTCCTTTTCTTCCTCTTTTTCCATTTCTTCTTCCTCAAGCTCCCTTGGCAAAAGCTGAAGGACATCTTTGTCGGGATGGCCTTGACCTTTCTGGGGTTGGCCCTGTTTCTGCAGGGGGTCCATGTCGGTTTTTTGCCCGCCGGAGAGGCGATGGGAGAGATTCTCGTGGAAAAATCGGCCCGTTGGCTCGTGGTTCCCATCGGGTTTATCCTCGGGTTCCTGGCCATTTTCGCCGAACCGGCGGTGCGCGTCTTGAACCACGAGGTGGAGAAGGCATCCGGGGGCTATATCCCGTCCAAGGTGATGCTGTACACGCTGTCCATCGGTGTGGCGATTTCCGTGGCGCTGGCCATGCTGCGCGTCCTTTTGGACATCTCGTTGTGGTATCTGATCGTTCCCGGGTATGCGCTCGCCTTTATCATGGCCTTCCGATCCAAAAAGGATTTTGTCTCCATCGCCTTTGACGCCGGCGGGGCGGCCACCGGGCCGATGACCGTCACCTTCATTTTGGCGATCGCCATCGGATTCGCTTCCGGAATGGAGGGGCGGGATCCGTTGATGGATGGGTTCGGAATGATTGCTCTGGTGGCCCTCACACCAATTCTCACCGTGCTCAGCCTGGGGCTCCTCTACGGCAGAAAGGAGAAAGCGAAAGATGAGCAATCGGCTCAATCCGCATAAATTGATCGTCACCATCTTGAAAAAGGGAATGGCCCGCGCTGTGGTACAGGCGGCCAAGCAGGCCGGCGCGAGGGGGGCCACGGTGATACTCGGACGGGGAACCGGGATCCATGAGCGGAAGTTTTTGGGCATCCATTGGAATCCGGAGAAGGAAGTGGTTCTGACGCTGGTTCCCGATGATCAGGTCCAGCCGATTTTGGATGTCGTCGTCCAAGCCGGCAAGCTGAACAAACCGGGGACCGGGATCGGTTTTGTCCTGGATACGAAAAAAATCGGCGGGATGGACACTCCAGCGAGATCCGTCGCCCCCTCTGATCAAGCGACCCGGGAGGGAAAGGAAATGGAGAAGGAGTCAATCCGGTACGATCTGATTGTCACCATTGTAAACAAGGGCTATGAAGACGTCGTGGTGGATGCCAGCAAAAAGGCGGGAGCCGAAGGGGGCACGATCCTGTCCGGAAGGGGGACGGGCATTCACGAGCACGCCAAGCTGTTCAATATACCGATTGAACCGGAAAAAAACATCGTGCTGACCTTGATCGACCGGGAAAAGACCGAAGCCGTCCTGAAAAAGATCCTGGAAGAGGCGGAACTGGACAAACCCGGCCGGGGGATCGCCTTTGTGATGGAAGTGGAGCGGACCGTAGGCATCAACCACGTGTTAAACCGGATGGTCAACGAACAGATCAAGGCGCGCCAGGATTCGTGAGCGGAAAAACGGCATAGCGGAAGCAGGGGGTTGTGCTGGTCGTCGGGAACCGGCGGCGGCGCAACCCCTTTGTTCCTCGGGCAGGTCCCATTCCGCAATCCGCGGCAACGGTCTTTGCAGGCCTTAGGAAAAGTTGGCGGGTATGCGAGCGCGCCCGGGGAGGGACGCTAATCCCGGGTGATCGTCCAATGAAGCCATTTGAACCCGATCTGATCTTTTTCGAGCCGGCAGCGTTAGATTATCCCCTGGGGAAGGAGCTGTACCGGCGGTATAAGGGCAGCGGGATCCCCGTGCGCATGACCACTTCCCACAACCGGGTGACGGGAATCCCGGCCGGACCAAGGCGGAG
>JAJYSD010000182.1 GCA_021793745.1 Bacillota bacterium | reverse complement strand
CGATCTCCGGGAAAGGAATTGCCACAGATCACCCAGTTGCCAATCATACGCCGCCGTTTCAAAGTCGATCAGCCAGAGATTTTCTTTCCGGTCCATTAACCAATTGTGGCTCGCCAGATCCTGATGAACGACACAGCGGGCCCGCCGCTCCCGTTCGAATAAATGGCGGAGGGGATATTCGGCGATCCGCCGTCGCGCCTCCAGCCCGTACCGGTAGTACATCTCGCTGTATCGACGAAGCAATTCGCCCATCTCTCCCCCGATGTCTCCGACGGTTTCCAACAGGCGGCCGAACTCCGACAACCGGGCATCCAGCCGCTGGAGGAGATGATGGCTTTTCCGATACATCGGGGGCGTTGCAAGACCGCGTCCCAGATAATGAAAGGCGGCCAGCAGACGCGCTGCCTTGAGGACCTGTTTCCGATCCCGATAACTGACCGGGGTTCCGTCGATGACGGGTGTGATCAACCAACGGTTGCCGTCCGAGTAGATCGGCGGCATTGCTTGAAATCCGCGCAATCTCAGTTCACGATCGACGGACAACCACCAACCCAATTGAGCCGGGTCGCGGACCGGCTTTACCACCCAATCCCCCACCCGCGTAGCCAGTCGCACGTTTCTTCGGAAGGGGACAAAACCGTTGACGGGAAGCCCGAGGATCTGTTCCCATTCGCGAACGTACTCCCGGCTCATTCCTCTCCCTCCCCCGACACTCAGCCTCGATTCCGCCACAAATCAGCTGTCTTCCCGGGAATCCCACAGATCGATCGAAGAACTGCCGTCATCCACATCCACCCCTTGGGTTCTCACCGAACCGCCCCAGGAGGAACCCATCGCGTCATACCACACAGAATCGCTCTCCATCTCGCCATACCTCATCGGCGGACACGGGGGATACATGTACGGTCCGGGCATCATCGGATACGGCATCGGCATCATCGGATACGGCATCGGATAACAACAGGGGTTCCAGGGATATACTGGAGCCGGGGCCATTGGAGGCATCATCGGCCTGTGCCGATCCGGGTAACCAGGATGGTGTTTGGGGCGCCGGGGAAACTCCGGACGGGGGTAACCCGGTTCTTCCCCCATCGGACAGGGATAGCGGCGGGGGGAATCCCAGTACTCCGGACTCTCCCACCCGTGTCTTCCGGGGCTTCTGTCGGGATAAGACCAGGACGATGAAGAGGGATACAGATACTCCTTCTTCGGCGGCCTGTGCTCCTTTTTCGGCGGTCTGTGTTCTTTCTTCGGCGGCCTGTGCTCTTTCTTCGGCGGACGATGCTCCTTTTTGGGCGGCATGGGCTCTCTTTTCGGAGGTTCCGCCGCCGCTTCGGCCGCCACCCTTTGCTGTGCGACGGGTACCCGCCCTGTGGGAATGCGCACCTTCATTCCCGCCTCCAGAGAGTCTGACGGTTTCAATTCATTGGCCTGAATCAGTTTCTCAACGGATATCCCGTATCGTTCCGCAACACCTTCCAGCGTCTCTCCCGGTTGCACAATATGAATTTTCACGGTTAACTCCCTCCACAAATAAGCGATGATCATTACCATACATATGCGCCCATGGGTGAATTGCTCCCATTTTTCCGGAAGCTTTGTCGAAGAGTTGACGATGATTACCAATCCGGCTATCGTAGGCAGTAGTCGCACTTCTCACAGAAAAGGTGATGGTTTTGACGATCAAAGGAAAACCGGTATGGAATGCGATCGGGGTCGCATCTCTTCTCTCCTTCCTCTTGCTGGCAACCGGCTTTGCCATGGCTGTCATCGACTACTACCATCCGGCCTCGCCTGCACCAAAGCCCTCACCCCTGGCTCCGGAAAAAGAATCCTCCGACGACGGAAAAAAGGTTCTTGTCAGCTTGGGGGATTCCCTCACCCGGGGAACAGGGGACATCTCGGGAAAGGGTTATGTGGGGCGAGTCAGTGACGCGATGAAACGGGTTTACGGTGACCGGGTCACAGCCGTCAACCTCGGCGTCAACGGACAAACCTCGGCGGATCTGGTGAAGCAAACCCGACAAAGGGAAGTGCGGCAACTTCTGAAACGCGCCACGTGGATCACCGTCACCGTCGGCGGCAACGATCTTTTCCGGTCGAGCGGGGGACCGGAACAGGTGGATCGCGTAGCCATCGATAAGGGACGGGCAGCGTACCGGCGCAATTTATCCCGCCTCCTGAAGGAGATTCGGGAACTGAACAGCGAGGCCCCCGTTTTTATCTACGGATTGTACAACCCCTTCGGCGATCTTTCCGGACAGCAAGAAACCAGTCGCCTGGTGATGGAATGGAATGAAACCATCACAGAAGTCTCCCAGAAATTTCCGCGGATTGTGGTAGTCCCCACCTTCGACCTATTCCAGCTCAACCCGTCGAAACACTTGTACAGCGACCATTACCATCCCAACCAGGCGGGGTATCGGAAGATGGCCGAACGACTGCTTCAGGCCATGGATATCAAGGGAGGGGATGAGGACCGATGACCCAGTGCGATCCGGTGCTGTCGGTGAGAAATCTGTGCAAACGGATCGACGGCCGAGAAATCGTCAAGGATATTCAATTCGATGTGTTTCCAGGAGAAATCTTCGGCTTTCTGGGGCCGAACGGGGCGGGTAAAACGACGACCATCCGCATGCTGGTCGGCCTGATCCGCCCCACCGCGGGATCCGTACATATCGCTGGGCACAACCTCCAGAAGGACTTTTTGAAGGCCATCCGTCAAGTGGGCTGCATCGTGGAAAATCCTGAGATGTATTCGTTCTTGACCGGCCGGGAAAACCTGGAGCACTTCGCCCGTATGGCGGGAGATATTCCGCCCAGCCGAATCGATGAAGTGATTCGCCTGGTGGAGTTGGAAAACCGCATCGATGACAAGGTGAAAACCTACTCCCTCGGCATGCGGCAGCGGCTGGGCATTGCCCAGGCTCTCCTCGGCCGACCGAAACTGCTGATCCTGGACGAACCGACCAACGGACTGGATCCCGCCGGCATCCGGGAACTGAGGGATTTTATCCGAACATTGGCCCGGGACGAAGGAATCGGGGTTTTCATCTCCAGCCACATCCTGCATGAGGTGCAACTGATGTGCGACCGGGTGGCGATCATCAGCCAGGGGCAGCTGCTCCGAACCGACCGGGTCGACCGGCTGATCGACGGAGACGCCCTCGTCGTCGAATGGAGGATGGAACCTCCGGCTCGCGGCGCCGAACTCTTGAAAACCCTTCCCTACGTCACCCATGTGGAAAGAAGGGACCACCGCATTCTTTCGCAACTCCCGGAGGAGCGCATCGGGGAAACCGTCCGCACCCTGGTCGATGCGGGCATCCTGGTGACCGGAATTCATCGTCGGGGAAAAACCCTGGAAGACATCTTCCTGCAGCTGACGGAGGGCGATCCCATTGCGTAACTTCATGGGTCTCATCTACAACGAGCTGCTCAAAGTGATCCGCAAACGGCGCATTCTCGTGATTTTTCTCATCCTGCTCGTCCTGATCCCCGTCTTCACCTACGCCCAATATCGAAACCTCAAAACCACGACGGAACAGATGGGCACCTCCGACTGGCGCGCCCATCTGCAACAACAGATCATCGACGCGCAAAACCGTTTGGCCTCCAACCGCGTACCGGAAGAATGGAAAGAGTTTATGCGCCTCCGCATCCAGGTACAGCAGTACTACCTGGACCACGACATCAACCCTACGGCGCCCGGAGCCCCCACCTTCGTCCGGAAGTTTATCGAGGAGTCCATCTCCCTGTTCCTTCCTTTGTTAGTCGTGGTCGTCGCCTCCGACATCGTTTCCTCCGAATACAGTCAGGGGACGATCAAGCTGCTGCTGTCCAGACCCGTGAGGCGTTGGAAAATCCTGCTCAGCAAATACGCCGCCCTGCTCCTGGCCATATCCCTGATCCTCCTCATCACCGGCATCTTGGCTTATCTCGTATCCGGGGTCGTTTTCGGATACGGCGGATGGAACATGCCGGTGCTGACGGGATTTCAGATGAAAGGCGAACATCTCATCACCGATTACGTCCACCTGATTCCCCAGTGGAAATACATTTTGATGGCCCTCGGGCTGGCGTGGTTCACCTGTACGGCGGTGGCCACCCTTTCCTTCATGGTGTCCGTACTCGTCCGCAGCACCGCCGCCAGCATGGGGATCATGCTGGCCGCCCTGATCGCAGGCAGTCTGCTGGTGCAACTCGCCCCGACGTGGACATCGATCAAGTACTTGGCCTTTACCAACCTTCAGCTGACCAACTATTTGTCCGGGGCACCGATCCTGATTGAAGGGATGAGCCTGCCCTTTTCTCTGACCGTTCTCTCTCTCTGGTCGGCGGCCGGACTGATCATCGCCTTTACCGCGTTCATCCGGCGGGATGTGCTCGCTTGACAACCGTTTTCCATCTCGAAAGGCGACCGGAGAAGCGTTCCGAAACTGTCGCACCCCTTCCGGTCGCCAAAGGCTCATCCCCTACCCCAATCAAGAACCGAATAGGGAGGAAAGGATATG
>JAJYSD010000181.1 GCA_021793745.1 Bacillota bacterium | reverse complement strand
GTGTACGAGGGAGGGCGCGTGCGGGGGCTGCCCTCCGTTTCTCCCCTCCGGGTTTCCGTGTTAGAATAAGTTCATAGTTTAATGACGGATTTGCCGGAGAGCGGTTGGAGGCGCAAAAGGATGAAAGGTTGGTTGATTACCCTGGAAGGTCCGGAAGGCGGGGGGAAATCGACGCAGATTGCCCTGCTCCAGGAATATTTAAAGCAGGCCGGCATTCCCTGCACCGTCGTGAGGGAGCCGGGGGGAACGGCGATCGGGGATCGGATTCGGGGGATCCTGTTGGATCCGCTGGCCACGGACATGGCGGTGAGGACGGAGATCCTCCTGTATGCGGCCTCCCGCGCCCAGGTGGTGGAACAGGTGATTCTCCCGGCCCTGCGCCGGGGAGAGGTGGTTCTCTGCGATCGGTTTGTCGACTCCAGCATCGCCTATCAGGGGTTTGGCACCCCCTGGGATCGGGAGGAAGTCCGGGAGGTGAACCGGATGGCCACCGGCGGCCTACGCCCGGATCGGACTTATCTTTTGGATGTGCCCGTGGAGGAGAGCATTCGCCGCCTTCAAAAGCGGGGGCGGGAGACGGACCGCATCGAACAGAAAGGGAGAAGCTATCACGAACGGGTTCGCCAGGGCTTTTTGCATCTTGCCCGAAGGGAACCGGACCGCTTTTTGGTGGTGGATGCCCGTCGTCCCATCCAGGAGGTGTTCCGGGTCCTCAAAGGGGATTTAGAGCAGCTGATTTCCCTGTCCCGGGAGGGAGAAGCGTGAAACTGATCATTGCGGTTGTACAGGATCGGGACAGCAACCGCCTGTCTCGGGCCCTGGTCCGGGAAAATCTCCGGGTGACGAAACTGGCCAGCACCGGAGGTTTTCTGCGGGAGGGAAACACCACCTTCCTGATCGGGGTGGACGATGATCAGGTGGAGAAGGTTTTGAGGATCATCCGGGAAAACAGCCGGATCCGAAAGAGCTGGATCACATCCCATATGGGAGCCGGCACCGAGGGGGATGGATCTTATCCGGTGGAGGTCCAGGTCGGGGGAGCCACCGTCTTCGTCCTGTCGGTGGAGCGGTTTGAGCATTATTGAAGCGGAGGTGGCGGCGATGTCTTTCGAGGCGATTCGGGGGCAGGAAAAAGCGGTGCGCCTGATTCGGGCGGGATTGAAGCGGGGGCGGGTGGCGCATGCCTATCTCTTTTCCGGCCCGCGAGGAGTGGGAAAGCGGGCGGCGGCGCTGGCCCTGGCCAAAGCCCTCAACTGTCCGTCGGCACCTCCCGATGCATGCTGTGACCGCTGCCATACCTGCCGGAGGATCGAAAACGGAAACCACCCCGATGTGGTACGGATCGCCCCGGACGGCGCTTCGATCAAAATCGACCAGGTCAGGCGCCTGCAGCGGGAATTTGCCTATGCCGCCGCAGAAGCGGACTATCGCGTGGTCCTCATCGAACAGGTGGAAGCGATGACCGTGGAAGCGGCCAACAGCATGCTCAAATTTCTGGAAGAGCCGGTGACGCCGATGGTGGCCGTATTGATCGCGGAACAGGAGGACGCGGTGCTTCCGACGATCCGCTCCCGGTGCCAGCGGATACGTTTTGCCCCGCTGCTTCCGGAACATCTCGAGGCGTCGCTGACCCGGGAAGGGGTGGACCCGGCGATGGCGCGGATCGCCGCCCATGTCGCCGGCGGATTGGATGAAGCCCGCCGTCTGGTCGAGAGGGACGAATTTGCCCGACTTTGTGAGCAAGTGATAAAATGGAGTGGAGAAGTGCTTGCTGGGCGGGGAAATGCACTGGTATCCCTGCAGACCGAGTGGATGAAAGGAAATCCGGATCGGAACGCGCTGGAAACGGTTCTCGAACTGATGCTCCTCTGGCTTCGGGATCTGTTGAATCGGAGGCTGGGGCGGACGGACCAGGAGATTTTCACCCCTTGGGCCAACGAACTGAGCCGTCAGTCCGCCGGGTGGACTCCGTCCCGGCTGGTGCAGGTGATGGATTGCGTCATTCAGGCACGACGGCAACTGAACGGACCGATGCAGCCTCAGTCCGTGCTGGAACAGATGGTGTTGGCCATTCAGGAGGGATCGCTCCATGCTCGCAGTGACAGGAGTCCGCTTTCGACAAGCGGGTAAAATATATTACTTTGACCCCTGCGGATTGCCCATTCGTCCGGGAGATCACGTCATCGTTGAAACCGTGAGGGGAATCGAGTACGGAAAAGTGGTGTCGGGGATCCGCTATGTCACGGAGGAGGAGGTCGTCCTTCCCCTGAAAAAGGTGATCCGAATCGCCGGTCCGGAAGATGCCGAACAGATGGAACGGAACCGTCAAGCGGCCCGGGAGGCGCTGGACATCTGCCGGGAGAAGGTCCGGGAGCACGGATTGGAGATGAAACTGGTCGATGCGGAGTACACCTTTGACCGGAACAAGGTGATCTTCTACTTTACCGCCGACGGCCGGGTCGATTTCCGGGAATTGGTCCGGGATCTGGCCACGGTGTTCCGCACGCGGATCGAACTCCGGCAGATCGGCGTACGGGACGAGGCGAAGATGCTGGGCGGAATCGGTCCCTGCGGTCGGATCCTCTGCTGTTCCTCTTTTCTCGGGGATTTTGAACCGGTTTCGATCAAGATGGCCAAGGATCAGAACCTTTCCCTCAACCCAGTGAAGATTTCCGGACTGTGTGGACGATTGATGTGTTGCCTGAAGTATGAAAACGAACTTTACGAGGAAGCGAAGCGCCGGATGCCCGATGTGGGTGCGCGGGTCCGCACCCCGGAGGGGGACGGAAAGGTGGTTGTCCTGAATCTGTTGGAACAGCGGGTGCAGGTCCAGCTAAGCGATTCGGGGCGCACCGTGGAACATCCGGTGGAAGAGATCCATGCGAAATCCTGAACTTATTTGGGGATTGAGGTGGAGGCGTGGACAAGCAGGAAATGTTGAACCATGTGGTTCGGATGGAAGAGAGGATCGGCGAACTTTATGAAGAGTTGAGCCTGTTGAAACAGCAGATCGTGGAGCTGATCGAGGAGAACACGCGTTTGAAGATGGAAAACCAATCCCTGCGGGAATGGAAGAGCCGATCGCACGTCCAGGAAACCAATCCCGGAGAGGAAACGGCAAAAAAGGTTCCCGAGACCAGTGCGAGGGGCGGAGTGGACAATCTCCTGCAGCTGTATCAGGAAGGGTTTCACATCTGCAATGTCCATTACGGCCAGATGCGGCCGGAAGGGGACTGTCTGTTCTGCCTCTCTTTTCTCAACAAGTCATCGACGGATTGAAGGCGCTGGGAGTACCGGCGTTCTTTTTTACTATTTAAGCGAAAGGAGACGAAACATGCGGGTGCAGCGGAGCTTTGGGGCGGAATCGGAGGAAGGGGCGCTATACATCGTCGGGACTCCAATCGGCCACCTCCAGGATTTGAGTCCCCGGGCGCGGGAGATCCTGGAGCAAGTGGATGTGATCGCCGCCGAAGATACCCGTCATACCCGAAAACTGCTGACGCGGTTTGATATTGCCAAAAAACCGCTCATCAGTTATCACGAGCACAACCGGAAAACCCGCGGGCCGCAATTGATCGAGCGGCTTCTCGCAGGGGAATCCGTCGCCCTGGTGAGTGATGCGGGCATGCCGGCCATTGCCGATCCCGGCGAGGATTTGGTGCGGGAGGCCCTGGAGCGGGGTCTCCACGTCATTCCCGTACCGGGTCCCAACGCCGCCATCACCGCCCTCGTCGCCTCAGGGATCCCGCCCGTCCCCTTTGTTTTCCTGGGATTTCTCCCCCGCCATCCAAAGGAACGGGAGGAGGCCTTGTCCCGGTGGAAAGAGGCGGAGGCCGCGCTGGTCTGTTACGAGGCGCCCCACCGGGTGATTTCCACGCTGGAGTCGGTGTACAGGGTGCTGGGGGATCGCCGGATCGCTGTGGCCCGGGAATTGACCAAAACCCACGAGGAATGGCTGCGGGGGACGGTGGGGGAAGCCCTTGCCCATCTGGCGGAGCACCCGCCCCGCGGGGAATATACGCTGGTGATCGCCGGTGCCGATCCCTCCGCCCGAAAGCCCGAAGCCGCGTGGTGGTCCTCCCTGACCGTCGAGGAGCATGTCGAATGGTATCTCCGCCGCGGGCAATCCCGCAAGGAGGCGATCCGCTCCGCCGCCCGGGACCGCTCCCTTCCGAAGCGGGAGGTGTACCGGATCGTTCATCTCGAAAACAAAGAGGAGCAATAGAAAGGCCTTCCCTGATGGAAGGCCCGCAAGTTTCATGATAAATATACCCAAAAGATAAGGAAGAAGATACAAAACCAACAGAAGCTTCCATGTAATTACATTAAGTTAAATTACTCGACGGTTACCCCTTCCTTCTCCTTTTGGATCATTTGGTACATTTCTTCCACACACTTTTTGCTTACAACCTTGTTTTTATAGCGGATGGTGTTGTCCACTTCACCTGTAAAAATGCAAGCAGGCTCATATTTTTTTAACACGATCCGTTCGCCATCGACGAAGATCTCCAGTGCA
>JAJYSD010000180.1 GCA_021793745.1 Bacillota bacterium | reverse complement strand
CCGCTTGACGGTGCCCACTTTGTTCTTGTTCGCTTCACCCGACCCCTTCTCGATCCCGGCCGCCTTCTTCAGCAGAACGGCCGCCGGCGGCGTTTTGGTGATGAAGGTGAAGGAACGGTCCTCATAAACGGTAATCTCCACCGGAATAACCATACCGGCTTGATCCGCAGTGCGCGCGTTAAACTCCTTGCAGAAACCCATGATATTGATACCGGCCTGACCGAGCGCCGGTCCCACCGGGGGCGCCGGAGTCGCTTTGCCGGCTGGGATCTGCAACTTCACCACTTTGATCACTTTTTTGGCCACGCTGACCAACCTCCTCCTCAGTGTGGTACCTTCGGGTCATGCCCTCCCACTGGCGGCCGGTTGAGCACCCGGCGGGCTGAAGCCATCCGGTACTGGAGATCCCGGTCGCCAATCCACTCCTTCTCTTGAATTGCTTCTCCAGTGACGGCGGCGTCCGAAGCCGCCTTTCCCAAAAGGGTCGTGTTCCGGGCTTACAGACAGCGATTGTAACACATTTGCCGGAGCAGGAAAAGAGAAAATCAAAGTTTCTCCACTTGATCGAATTCCACTTCCAGCGGTGTCTCCCGACCAAACATGTTGACCAGGACCCGGAGCCGCTGGCGGTCGATATCCACTTCTTCCACGGTTGCCACGAAATTGGCGAAAGGTTCCTTTTTCACCCGGACGCTTTCACCCACGGAAAAATCCACCTGGGGTCGGGCTTCTTCCATACCCATCTGGCGGAGGATCGCATGCACTTCTTCCGGCATAAGGGGGGTCGGTTTGGACCCTGCCCCGGACGAGCCGACGAAGCCGGTCACTCCCGGCGTGTTGCGCACCACGTACCAGGAGTCGTCGGTCATGATCATCTCGACCAGGACATAACCCGGAAAAACCTTGCGCATCACCGTCTTCCGCTTTCCGTCTTTGTGTTCCACCGCCTGTTCCATGGGCACCAAGACGCGAAAGATTTTGTCCTCCATCTCCATGGAATGGACGCGCTTTTCCAGGTTGGTCTTCACTTTGTTTTCATATCCGGAATAGGTGTGAACAACGTACCACTTTTTCTCCATGGTCTGCTCGTTCCTGTCCATGCCTGGGGCTTCGCCGCCCTGTCCCCCCTTATGGCGTTTTTCCTCCCCGACGGCTTCACGTGATCAAGTCCACCAGCTTGGCGATTCCGAGATCGATCACCGTAAAGAAAAGGGTCAACAACGTCACGGTAACCACCACGATGGTCGTGTAGCTGATCAGCTCTTTCCGGTTCGGCCAGCGAACCTTTTTGAGCTCCGTGACGCTCCCTTTAAAAAAATCGATTATGCCCGTAAAGCTTTTTTTGATCCCGATCCCGAGGCGGCCGATAAAACCCATGGAACCGTCACCCCTATCTCAATGCGATCACTTGGTTTCACGGTGAACCTGGTGTGCGTTGCACCGCGGGCAGTACTTCCTGAGCTCCAGCCGGTCCGGATGCGTCCGTTTGTTTTTGGTCGTTGTGTAGTTCCGCTCCGCACATTCGGTGCATGCCAAAGTGATGATCACACGCATGGAGAACACCTCCTCATCGTGAAGTGGACCTTATCGCTTAAGGAATGTATACCCACAAAACTTTATCACATCACTTACGGCCTGTCAATTCTGGCGGCAAATTCCACCGACATGTTGCACCTGCGGCGTCAGCCGTCGGCAAAACTCCGCTTCACCATTATGCACCGGATGCGGCGTCCTTTAAACGGCTTCAGGGGATGCGCGGCAGAGCGCCCCCCCTCCTCGCGGCCGCCGGACCTTCCCCAAAAGAAGGGCCTCCCTCCCGGCCTAGGCCGACGAGGGAGGCATCAAGCGCCGACAAAGGATGCGATGAAACGCCGTCATCCCGCGGAAAATCGACTTTCCGCCCAAGACTCGCTCCCCTGTTGGAACAGGAGACCTTCATTTTTTACAATTTCTTTTGTAAAACGAGGAGGAAATTGCGGACTCGTGTCGAATGAGTCTATAACAAAACAGGGTGAGGTGGCCGATCGCACAAAGGGTGCGACTTGGACATCCAACGGGGAACCGGGATGACATGGCCTAAAAACTGACTTCGCGAACTTCCAGATAACGCTCCAGCTTTCGCTTGACCCGCTGCAGAGCGTTGTCAATCGATTTGACGTGTCGATTCAGGTCGACGGCGATCTCCTGGTACGAGCGTCCGTCGAGGTAGAGCATCAACACTTTCCGCTCCAGTTCACTCAGGATCTGTGCCATCTTGTCCTCGATATCCTCATGCTCTTCCCGGTTGATGTACAGCTCCTCCGGATCCGTCGCACAGCCGCCTGTCAGGACATCCTGCAGGGTGCGCTCCGAATCCTCATCGTAGATGGGCTTGTCCAGAGACACATAGGAGTTCAGCGGAATGTGCTTCTGGCGTGTCGCCGTTTTGATCGCGGTGATGATCTGCCGCGTGACGCACAGTTCGGCAAACGCCTTGAAGGAAGCCAGCTTGTCCCCTCTAAAGTCTCGAATCGCCTTGTACAGACCGATCATGCCCTCCTGAAAAATGTCTTCATGATCGGCACCGATGAGGAAGTAGGAGCGCGCCTTTGCCCTGACGAAATTTTTGTACTTATTGATCAAATACTCTAGCGCCCCGGTATCCCCCAACCGTACACCGTCCACCAGTTCTTCGTCAGTCATCGTCCGGTAGTCGTTGTGCGGGATCATTTTGCTGGATTGAAGGTCAACACTCACCATCATCCCTCCGACCCTGTTTGCTCGAAGCCCATAGGTAATTTCATTATATCTGAGTCGCTACAAAAACGTCAAATTTCCGCCTATTTTTTCCTTCTCCAAAGCTCCAATCGTTTTCGGGCCTCGTCGGGCAGTCCGTCCAAGCCCGATTTTCGCGGCATTTGGCGGATCTGGTTCTCCCGCTTCAGCTCCTCCCGGACATCCTCCATTTCTCGCAGCAGCTCCCGGGAAGAGATCCGGTACGCCCCTTGACCGAAAACCAACCGCTGTTCTAGATAATCCGACGTGACGACAAAAATCTGCCGACCGGGTTGGCGAAGCTGGCGGACCAGCTTTTCAATCCGTTCGTCGGCCGTTTCCCGTTGGCGAGTGTATTGGACTTCGATTTGTTCCAGCACCTGTTTGGTTCCCGCGCCCGGCATGCGATGGGCGTCGAAGACGAGGATCACCTTTCGACCCGAAATCGCCTGATACTCCGACAGACGGCGGATCAACCGATCCCTGGCCTCCTCCAGGGAGCTGAATGGAGCCGTTTCGGCGGCGCCCAGAACATTGTATCCGTCGACGATCAGCCATTCCTCCATCATGGATCCCCCCGGCGCCTCCGCCGGCGAAGCACTTCGTACATCAGGAGCGCGGCGGCCACGGAAGCATTGAGGGAGGCCACACGACCGGCCATGGGCAAACGGACCCGCAGATCGCAGGTCTCCTTCATCAGCCGACTCATGCCCCGCCCCTCGCTTCCGACGACCAAACCGAGGGGCACGGTATAATCCACCTCAGTATAATCCGACTCCCCCTCCGGAGCGCTTCCGACAATCCACAGCCCCGCCTCCTTCAACGCCTCCGCCGTCCTGGGCAGATTGGTGACGCGAGCGACGGGGACATGCTCCACGGCACCGGCCGAGGCCTTTCCAACCGCAGAGGTAAGCCCGACGGCCCGCCGCTTCGGGATAATCACCCCGTGGGCGCCCGCCGCATCCGCCGTCCGCAAAATGGAGCCCAGGTTGTGAGGGTCTTCGATCCCGTCCAGGAGAATGAAAAAAGGAGGTTCTCCCCGCTCTTCGGCCCGGCGGAAAAGATCCTCCAGCCGGGCGTACTCGTAAGCGGCCGCTTCGGCCACCACCCCCTGGTGATTGGCCCCCGCCGTCAAACGGTCCAATCGATGGCGCGGCACGCGCTGAATGGGAATTCCTCGCTCCCGGGCCTCCTTGAGCAGGGAAACCACGGAGCCCTTGGCCGCTCCTTCGGCCACCAGCAATTTCTCCAATTCGCGCCCCGCCTTCAGCGCCTCCTGCACAGAGCGCCGTCCCACAATCCATTCCGTGTTCATCGGTCTTCGCCTTCTTCCATTCGGTGCAAAATCGCGAGCATCATTTGATGGAGCCGCTCGGACTGACCCGTCAGGTACCAATAACCCACCAGGGCCTCGAGCCCCGTGCTGATGCGGTAATCGGCAGGGGCCGTCCGTCGAGGCGTGCTCCCGGGCTTCGCATTGCGCCCCCGCCGCAGGATGTCCCGCTCCGCTTCCGTCAGCATTTCCTCCGTCCGCCGAACCGCCTCGGCCTGGGCCGACGCGGAAACGTAAGCGATGGCTCGGCGCTGCAGTTCATCCGGACGGACGATGCCCCGGGCCAGCAGATGGTAGCGCACGTACAATTCATACACCGCATCCCCGATATAGGCCAAAAGGAGCGGATTCATCTCCCGCGGCTTTTTGGGAAGCCGTTGGTCCGTCATTCCGATCATCAGCGTCAAATCCCCACTTTTTGCTCGTTTTCAT
>JAJYSD010000179.1 GCA_021793745.1 Bacillota bacterium | reverse complement strand
GGACGACCAGTCCATCGCCCGGCAATTTCCGAGAAAAACCGGATGGCCCGGAACCCCCCGAAAGGACGGGCGGACGACCAGGGGGAGCGACGGTTCCTGGAGGCGGAGCTTGGAAAGGCCGGTATCGGCGATGCGGCGGATGGTCTCATCTTCGAGCAGGGGGAGATCCCCCAGAAAGATCATCGCTGAACGCCCCTTCCCGGCATCGATCCCGGCCAACAGGGAAGTGCTTTGCCCGGCGGAGTAACGGTCGTTCATCACCCAGCGGAAACGGTCCTCGTCGATCGGGATGACGCGCTGAATCTCCTCCCCCCGGTAACCGGTGACGGCGATCACCTCCGAAAAGGGATGGTTCAAAACCTTCCGGATCACCGCCTCCAACAGGGGAACCCCGCCCCAGTCGAGGAGCTGTTTCGGCCTCCCCATCCGCGACGATGTCCCGGCGGCGAGGATGACGGCAAACACATCCCATTCCATAACCAACCCCCCTTTAACCCCCTTCGCAGCCTCACAGGGGTTGATGGATCCTGTCCCGGTTCTGTTCGCGCAGAAAGCCCCCGGCATGGCCGTTTCGAAAGGCCAGGATCTCGGACAGAATGCTGATCGCCACTTCCTCCGGCGTCTCGGCACCGATATCGAGTCCCACCGGGTTGTACATCCGGGCTAGCTGCTCCTGCCCGAAGGTCACCCCTTCCCTCTCGAGGGCCTCCAGCATCTTCTCCCGACGGGAGCGCGGTCCCAGGACCCCCACATAGGGAGCCGGGGAATTCAGCGCAAAGCGGATGGCCGCCCGATCCCGTTCCAGGTGATGATTCATCACCAGCACAAATGTCCGCCGCCCGATCGACACCTGATCCGCCCAGGAATCCCGATCGGCCAAAACGATTCGGCTTCCCGGAAAGCGATCCTCGGTGGCGTATGCGGACCTCGGATCCACCACCGTCGTCCGGAATCCGAGCTCCTCGGCATATTTGGCCACGGGAATGGCATCGTGGCCGGCACCGAAGATGACCAGTTCGAAGGGGGGAAGGTTCACGTCGAAAAACACCTGCATCGGATCTCCCTCGGGCAAGGAAAACGGAAGCGTTTCGGACCGGGGATAAAGGCCGTCCAGCTTTTCCCGCGCCCGTTCGATGACCCATCGGTTCAGGGACGAATCCCCCAGATCGCCCATCGGCTCACCCTCCTGGGGGATCAAGAGGCGGGCGCCCGCTTGAAGCGCCGACGAAGAGGGTTCCAACAGCGTGGCGAGCACCGCGGCGCGCTCCTCCCTGAGGCAGCGGAGCCACGATCCATAACAATCCCCCTCCTGGAATCCCCTTTCTTCCCGCAAATCTTCTCCGTCCCTACCGAGCGGGCGTGCAGCCGCATCCGAAACCGGTTCGATCCAGATGTCGACGGTTCCCGGACAACCCAACCCTAACCCCCAAACCAATTCCTCGTCCAATTCGTAACGCCTCAGGGCCGGGCGGCCGTCGGCCATCACCCTTTTCGCCACCTCCGCCACATCCGGCTCCAGACACCCGCCGGAGATCACACCGACCGTGTTTCCTCCCTCCTCGATCAACAGTTTGGCACCCTCCCGGCGATAGGCGGAACCTCTCACGCGGACGACGGTGGCGAGGGCCATTCGCCGTCCCGAGCGCTTCATCTCCTCCATCGCCCGGACGATCTCCCGGTTCTCTTTCACATCCGTCACCTCCGGCTGGAAATGCGTTTGGCCAGCTTTCGAAAGGAAGGGGGATCACAGGCCGCCGAAAAGATGTCGATGTAGGGAAGCGCCGCCTTCATCCCCTCCGCCTCCGGCCGATAATTCCGGTGGGAAAGGAGCGGATTCAGCCAGATCACCCCGGCGGATCGCCTGCGGAGCTCGGCCATCGAACGGGACAGCCGGTCCGCCTCCCCGCTGTCCAGGCCATCGCTCGCAATGATCACCAGGCTGTCCCGACCCAGCATCCATCGCCCTTCCCCCTTCAAAAAATGCTCCAGGGATTCCCCGATTCGCGTGCCCCCGCCCCACTCCAGTCCCAGCCCCGTCAACGTCGGCAGCCGTCCCTTCCCGTCCCTGCAAAGTTGATCGGTGACGCGGCGAATACGGGTTGAAAAGAGAAACACTTCGGCGCGGCGGGCTTTTCGGGTGAGGGCGTAGGCGAACTGCAAAAAACACCCGGAGAAGGGGGCCATCGATCGGCTTCCGTCGCAGAACAGGAGAAATCGGGCCTGACGGCGGCGATCACCCGACCAGGCCGGAAGCACCATGTCACCGCCGGAGGAAACGCTTTGGCGAAAAACCCGTCGGAAATGGAGCCGAGTTCCCCTCCGCATCGGCTTCCGCCGGCGGCTTCGCCGGATCGGAACCCGGGATACCAGAAGGGCGGCCGCCTCCAACATCTCCTCCATGCCGTCGTCGGGAATTTCGGCGGTCGATCGCCTGGATAAATGGGCGGCGCTGAGGCGGGCCACCCGTGCGAGGGGAACGTCCCATTTCTCCCCTCCGTCCTCAAGGCCCGGCCCGGCTCCGCCCGGCGAAACCGCCTCCACCCCATCCCGCCGGGGAGGCGGCGAGGCCGCGACGCCGCTCTTCCCATCCGGCGGGGCGGCGTCGGCTTTTTCCCCTTTTCGGGAAGCGGCACCGCCCTCCGGGACCTCCCTTGTTTCCGGGATGAGCTGGATGGGACGGCCGCCGGCGTCCGATTCCGCCGCCAGGAGAAACCGTTCAAAAAGGGTATCAAACAGCGCCTGTTCGTCCCGGTCGGAACACAACACGAGGCGCAGCGCCGAAGTAAATTCCTCCCGATCCCCGATATCGATCGCCTCAAGGGCGCGAAACATGTCGATCTCCTCGCCGGGACCGATGGAAAAACCGTGGGAACGGAGAGCCCGGCAAAATCGGAGCAGGTGTTCGACCAGATCGGGTTTCATAGGGGAAGACGAAACCATGGATGGATCTCCTCCGTTGTGCGGGGCGGGGATGCAACGCTCCTCCCGCCGCGCGGATTCCCCTCAATTCTTGACACCAGCTTCCCGGAGCAAATCGCCTCTTTCCAGTTCCCCCTCAAGGGTCTCCCAATCTTCTTGATCCTTCACGATGCACCCGAGGGTTTCCCGGAAGGAACGCTTGTCCAGCTCCCCCCGGTGCAGGGACATCAGCGCCTGGGCCCAATCCAGGCTTTCCGCGACGCCGGGAATCTTGTGGAGGGCCATCATTCGGATCCGGGCCATGACGCGGACGATCTGTTCCGCCAATCGCCGCTGGATTCCCGGCAGCTTCGCCTCCAGAATCCGGATCTCCTTCT
The DNA here is from genome assembly GCA_021793745.1 of Bacillota bacterium. Classification (GTDB taxonomy): domain Bacteria; phylum Bacillota; class Bacilli; order Thermoactinomycetales; family DSM-44946; genus Planifilum. The sequence goes on along the minus strand of JAJYSD010000179.1, from coordinate 1,240 downwards.
CGGGATCCGGGTAGGGGATCCAGAGGTAGAGACAGCGGCGACGCAGAGCGTCGCTCAATTCACGGGTCCGGTTGGAGGTGAGAACCACGTAGGGCTTGTGCTTGGCCCGGATCGTCCCCAGCTCCGGGATGGTCACTTGAAACTCCCCGAGCATCTCCAGCAGGAACGCCTCAAACTCCTCGTCCGCCCGGTCCACCTCGTCGATCAAAAGAACCGGCGAAGATTCCTCGTCGGAAATCGCCTCCAGGAGGGGACGGCGGAGCAAAAAGGAGGTGCTGAAAATCTCCTTTTCCCGCTCCTGGGCCGTCGCCCCGCTATTTTCCGTGAGACGGATATGCAGCATCTGCTTCGGATAGTTCCACTCGTACAGCGCCGTGTGAACATCGAGTCCTTCGTAGCACTGCAGCCTCACCTGACGGGTATTCAGCACCGCCGCCAACACCTTGGCGATTTCCGTCTTGCCCACGCCGGAGGGACCCTCCACCAACAAGGGTTTGCCGAGGGTGCTCACCAGGTGAAGAGCGGTCACCAGGGGTCGATCGGCGATATAGCCCTGCTCGCGAAAGGCCTTTTGAATGGATTGAATGCGATCCAGTATCTTCCGGCACCTCCTTCGGGTCATCCGGGGAAAGAAAAGGCCGGGACCGGCACCCTGTGCCCGCACCCGACCTTTCCGCCTTCCTATTCTCGGACAAAGCCGGACGACCGGACTAGCCCGACAACCTTCGCAACGCCCGGGCGGTATACACCTGCACCAGATGGCGGCGGTAGTCGCTTGAGGCAAACAGATCGCCGTTCATCTCTCGGCCCTCCGCCGCCCGGGAGGCCGCCTCGCGGATCGTCTCCTCCGTCGGCCGTTTCCCCAGCAGCGCCTGCTCCGCGGCCTCCGCCCGATAAGCGATGTCGGAGGCGCCGGTGATGCCGATCCGGGCGTAATTCACCGTTCCGTCCGCTCCGATGCCCAGGGCGGCGGCTACCCCCACCACGGCGTATCCCGACGCCGGATGGGGATATTTCACGTAGGTGCTCTTCACCCCTTCCGGCGGGATCGCGAAGGAGACCGACGTCAGGATCCCGTCTTCGGGCAGGGCGGTGATCATCGGACCGAGGAAGAACCCCTCCGCGTCGAAGGTCTCCTTCCCATCCGGACGCTGCACCGCAAGCTCCGCCTTCAGGGCCACGGCCACCGCCGGCAGGTCGGAGGCCGGGTCGGCGTGGGCCAGGTTCCCTCCCAGGGGAT
>JAJYSD010000178.1 GCA_021793745.1 Bacillota bacterium | reverse complement strand
TCCGATCTCAGTACGGACCCGGCGCTCAGGTCCAATTGGCCCTGGATATGAATAAATGCCACGTTTTTGACAAAGAAACGGAAGTAGCGGTGTTGTAAAATGGGGGCGGCCGGCTCGCCGGTCGCCCTTTCACCTTTATCAGCGATAAAGGGGGTGAAATCGAGTGGGAAAAGAGGTTACCGTCAGGGAACTGGTGCGGCAATTTGATCTGGAGGTTTTGGCCGGGTGGGAGGGGCTCGATCGGGTCATCACGACGAGCGATTTGTACCGGCCGGGCTTGGAACTGGCCGGATTCTTTACCTATTTTCCCGCCGAACGGCTGCAAATGTTGGGAAGGACGGAGCTCACCTTCATCGCCGGGTTGCCGGAGGCGATCCGCCGGGAGCGGGTCTACCGCCTGTGCGACGATCGGACGCCCTGTTTCTGCATCACCCGAAATCAGAAGGCGCCAAAGGAGCTGGAAGATGCGGCGCAGCAAAAGGGGATTCCGGTTTTATGCACATCCCTGTCGACCACCAAATTCGGAAGCAAGGTGACCAACTATCTGGAGAAACGGTTGGCGCCTACCACCACCCTGCATGGAGTGCTCGTCGATGTGTACGGGGTCGGAGTGCTCCTGATGGGAGCCAGCGGGATCGGGAAAAGTGAAACGGCCCTGGAGCTGATTAAACGGGGCCATCGGCTGGTGGCCGATGACGCCGTGGAAATCATCCAGACCGAGGAGGAGACCCTGGTCGGCCATGCGCCGGAGCTGATCCGGCACCTATTGGAGATCCGGGGTTTGGGGATCATCGACGTGATGACCCTCTTCGGCGCCGGCGCCGTCCGGGACTACAAAAAGATCTCCCTGGCGATCCGCCTGGAAGCGTGGCAGGAAGACCGCCAATATGACCGCCTCGGTTTGGATGAGGAGCGGATCCGCATTATCGGCACGGAACTTCCCCAGCTCACCATCCCGGTTCGGCCGGGCCGCAACCTGGCGGTGATCATCGAGGTGGCGGCGATGAACTTCCGGCTGAAGAAGATGGGCTACAACGCCGCCCGCCAATTCTCCGAACGGCTGAGCTCGGCCATTGACGACGCCGATGAACTGGATTGAAGGGGCCGCCTCCAATGGCTGGGTTTGGCCCCTGTCCGGCATCGGCAGCCCTTCTTAAGCCCCCCTCAAAGACCGTTTCCTTTTTGGTCGCAGCCCCTGAAGCAGTGCCTCGTCATGTTCCGCACGGGATGCCGAAAACCCCCGATTCTCCGTTCCCTTAAGCGCATGAGCGATGATGACCGAAACAACCCTTCAAGGTTGAAACGGTATGGATCAAAGAACGAAATCAATTTCCGATCAATAATTAAATTTGTTCAACGGGAATTGCCGTTCATCCCTTTGGTTGTGGGGCTGACTTCGCTGTGGCGTCTCCGCATGGGGATTTATCCCGGTTTTCGAGAACAGGACCCGGACCGATTGTGAGCATCGGATGGGGATCCCTGAGGACGCCCTCATTCTTTTTTGATATCATCTAGGTTACAATGGGAAAAAGAACAGGGGACACGAAACCTATTTTTGAAGGGAGCGCCATCGGATGTTGTTTGCACAGGTGATCGATCCGGTTGCCCTATCCCTGGGACCGATAAAGATTCATTGGTATGGAATCATTCTTGGCACAGCGGCGTTGATCGGGCTGTGGGTGGCCACCCGGGAGGGAAAAAAGCACGGGTTGGACAGCGATCTGTTCCTCGACATGGTGGTCTGGGTGATCCCCGCGGCGATCGTGGGGGCGCGGCTGTATTACGTCCTCTTTGAATGGGATTACTATGCCCAAAACCCGGGGGACATCATCGCCGTCTGGAAAGGCGGTCTGGCCATCCACGGCGGATTGATCGGCGCTTTTCTCGCAGGGTATTTCTTCCTCCGAAAACGGGGGGTATCCTTTCTCCATATGGCGGATATCGTGGTGCCCAGCATCATTTTGGGACAAGCGATCGGACGGTGGGGCAATTTCATCAACCAGGAGGCCCACGGGGGGCCGGTCAGCCTGGAGTTTCTGCAAAGCCTTCATCTGCCGGATTGGATCATTGAGCAAATGCACATCGACGGCGTATATTACCATCCCACATTTTTGTACGAATCCATATGGAACCTCATGGGGTTCCTGCTCCTCCTGCTTCTGCGTCGGTTCAACCCCAAGCGGGGGGAAATCCTCTTCAGCTATCTCATCTGGTATTCCCTGGGGCGCTTTTTCATCGAAGGGCTGCGCACCGACAGCCTCACCTTCGAGGGGCCGGCTTGGCTCTCGGGACTTCTTGAGGCCCTCTGGGCGCCGATGAATCTTCTCTTCGAACCGGGGGTGCTGGCGGACGGCAACGTCCGGGTCGCCCAGTTGGTCAGCCTCTGCTTGGCCCTGGCGGGAATTCTTCTGATCGTGATCCGACGCGGCATGGGATATGCCCGTCAGTCTTATTTGGAGTCTGAAGGAAGGGTTTCGGGATGAGGAAGATCGATTGGCGTCGCGGATGGCAATCCGGTCTGGAGACAACCTGGGAATTGGCCAAAGTGATCCTCCCCGTCACCTTGGTGGTCAGCGTATTGAAGTATACCCCCGTCATCGAATGGCTGGTGAAGGGCCTGACCCCGCTGATGGGCTGGATCGGACTGCCCGGCGAGGCGGCGGTGCCCCTCGCCCTGGGCAATCTGCTCAACCTGTACGCCGCCATCGGAGCCATTTTGACGATGGATCTCACGGTGAAACAGGTCCTGATCCTGGCGGTGATGCTCAGCTTTTCCCACAACCTGTTGGTGGAAACCGCCCTCTGCCGCCGGGTGGGGCTGAATCCTTTCCTGGTGGCCTCGGTCCGCGTCGGTCTGGCGGTCGTCTCGGCGCTGTTGATTCACCACCTGTGGAGCGGTGGCGGTGAACGGGCGGTCTTTGGATGGGGGGGCGCCGTGGAGGAAACCCCGGCGGGATGGGGCGAGATTCTCCTGCTGGCCCTGAAGACGGCCCTGACGGGCGTGGTTCAGTTGGCGATGGTGGTGATTCCCCTCATGATCGGCATCCAGGTGCTCAAGGATATTCAGGTGCTGGACCGTTTCGCCGGGTGGATGAAGCCCCTGATGCGTCCCCTGGGGATGGATCCCCGGGGAGCTGTGACGATGGCCGGCGGACTGATGTTCGGCCTGGCGATGGGGGCCGGCGTGATCATCCAGCAGGCCCGGGAGCAGCAGTTTTCTCGCCGGGAGATGACGCTGATCATTCTCTTTCTGGCTGCCTGCCACGCGGTGGTGGAGGACACCCTCCTGTTTGTTCCCCTGGGAGTCAATATCTTCGCGCTCCTGTTGATCCGATTGGGGGCGGCGATCCTCCTCACCGTCACGGTGGCATGGCTGTGGCCGAAGGGTCGGGAGTCGGCGGTTTCCGTCCGGGGGGATCATGTATGAGATACGGGGCCGTGCTTTTTGATCTGGACGGGACGCTGATCGATACCAACGACCTGATATTGGCCTCCTATGAGCACACCCTCAACAAGCATTGCCCGGGGAAATACAGCCGGGAGGAGATCGTCGCCTGCCTGGGAGAGCCCCTTTACGATACAATGCGGCGGTTGGATCCCGAGCAATGGGAGGCGATGGTGCAAACCTACCGGGAGCACAACCTGGCCTGTCACGACGACTGGGTGAAGCTGTTTCCGGGGGTGTCCGAGGTGGTGGAGAAACTGCACCGGGCCGGGGTTGCCCTGGGCGTCGTTTCCAACAAGCAGCGGATCTCCGTCGAAAAGGGGCTTTCCCTGTTCGGGCTGGATCGATGGATGCAGACGGTCGTCTGTTACGGAGAGGCCGGGCGGCCCAAACCCCATCCGGATCCGATTCTCCGGGCGATGGAGGAGATCGGTGCCGATTCGGCCCGGACGTTGATGGTGGGGGACAGCCGCTTTGATCTGCTGGCGGCCCGGCGGGCCGGGGTCGATGCGGCGGCGGTGGCCTGGAGCTGGCACGGGAGGGAGGAGCTGGAGGCCCTTAATCCGGCGCACGTGCTGGAGGAGATGGGGGATCTGCTGAGGATCGTGGGCATCGATGCGGAGGCGGATGCGGATGCGTAGGACGGAGCGCTTTCCCGTCGAGGGGAGCAATTCCCTCTGGCAGGTGTACCGGACCGTCTCCTTCTGGAAAGTGTTGAAGAACGCCTTCGTGATTCACCTGGCCCGCTACACGCCCTTTCTCGGGCTGAAGAATTGGATGTACCGCACCTTTCTGGGAATGGAGGTCGGAGAGAAGACGGCCTTTGGCATGATGGCCATGATCGATGTCATGTTCCCGGAGCGGATCCGCATCGGCCGCAACGCCATTATCGGCTACAACACCACCCTTCTCGCCCACGAGTATCTGATCGACGAGTACCGGCTGGGGGATGTGGTGATCGGCGACCAGGTGATGATCGGGGCCAACACCACGGTCCTTCCCGGGGTGGTGATCGGCGACCGGGCGGTGATCGGGGCCGGGTCCGTCGTCAACCGCGACGTCCCTCCCGGCGCCTTTGTGGCCGGAAACCCGA
>JAJYSD010000177.1 GCA_021793745.1 Bacillota bacterium | reverse complement strand
GGTGATCACGCCTTCGAAGTTGCGCAGCACCGTTTTGGTGGGGCTTTGGGACAGGATGTAGTTGGGCGAAAGGGGGATTTTGCCGCCGCCCCCCGGCGCATCCACCACAAAGGTGGGAACCGCGTAGCCCGAGGTGTGCCCCCGCAGGTATTCGATGATCTCCAACCCCTTGGAGATCGGAGCCCGGAAGTGGCCGATTCCCTCGGACAAGTCGCACTGGTAGATGTAGTAGGGACGGACGCGGATTTTTACCAGTTCGTGCACCAGCTTCTTCATTACATGGGGGCAATCGTTGATGCCCGCCAGAATCACCGACTGGTTCCCCAGGGGGACGCCGGCATCGGCCAGCATTTCACAGGCCCGCTTGGCCTCGGGGGTGATTTCCTTCGGATGGTTGAAATGGGTGTTCAGCCAGACCGGATGATACTTCCTCAGGATCCTGCACAGGTTCTCCGTGATCCGCTGGGGAAACACCACCGGAGCCCGGGTTCCGATCCGGATAATTTCCACATGGGGAATTTCCCGGAGGTTTTTCAGCAGGTATTCCAGGATCTTGTCGTTGACCAGCAGCCCGTCTCCGCCGGAGAGCAACACATCGCGCACCGTCGGCGTGTTGCGGATATATTCGATGCATGCGTCCATCTGCTTCTTGGGAACTCCCATGCCGATCTGACCGGAAAAACGGCGCCGGGTGCAGTAGCGGCAATACATGGAACACTGGTTGGTGATTAAAAACAGCACCCGGTCCGGATAGCGGTGGGTGAGACCCGGAACCGGCGAATCGGTGTCCTCCAGGAGCGGATCCTCCATGTCGTAGGGCGTCCGCTCCAATTCCGAGGAAATGGGCACCGCCTGCATCCGGATGGGATCCTTCGGATCATCGGGATCCATCAGAAGGGCGTAATAGGGGGTGATGTTGAGGGGAATCGTCTGCTTGGAAATTCCGACGCCCGCCTCCTCCTCCGGCGTCAGATTGATCACCTTCTTCAAATCGTCCAGTTTGCGGATCGTGTGGGTCAACTGCCACAGCCAGTCGTTCCACTGCTCCTCGCTGACGTCCTTCCAGAGTTCGATCTCTCGCCAGTCGCGCATGACGAACGACTCCTTTCTCCCTTTAAAATCGTTACAGGCCTTCGGCCCCGAAATGGGAATCAAAGCGCCGGGTGCTTCCCGGTCCGGACATAGCGCTCCTCAAACAGCCGCTTCAAAGGCGGAAACTCCCGGAGGGTCTGAAGGGCCAATTCCGCATGATTCGGAGCGTACCCGTTGCCGATCATCATGTTTACGTCCTTGCCCACGCCCTCTGCACCCAGGGCGGCCGCGGTAAAGCGGACAGCGGTGCTGAAAAAGTAAACCGTCCCGCCGTCCCGGGTGGCCAGGATGCTGGATAGCTCCGCATTCGGCACATTGACGCAATTAATGGTGACATCCGCCAGCCGACCGCCGGTGGCGCGCTCCACCGCCTCCAGCACTTCGACCGCCCGTGTAGCGTCCACTCTGACCACCTCGTCGGCCAGAGACAGCCTCTCGATCGTTTCGCAGGCCTCCTCCCTGGCCTCCAGGGCGATCACCCGTCCGCCGGAGCCCGCCTGCTTTTTGGCGTGCCAGAGACAGAGCATTCCCGATTTCCCCCCGGCACCTAGGATCACAACCCGCTGGCCGGGGCGGACCAGGCGCGCTGTCTGCGCCGGTGCCCCGCAGACATCCAGAACCGCCAGGGCGACGGATTCCGGGAGATCCTCGGGAAGACGGGCAAAGGGGCCGCTGGCAAATAGCACCGCTTTGCCCCGCACCTTCACCTGTCCCGTTTCCAGATCCACCCGCTCCACGGCCTCCAACTGAAGGGGCGTCAGGGTAAGGGAGACCAGCGTGGCGATTTTCTCCCCGCGTTTCAACCGTTGGTCCGGAAATGACGGCCCCACCTCCGCCACCCGGCCGATCAGCATTCCGCCGGAATGGGTGACGGGATTGTGCATCTTCCCCCTTTCGGCAACGATGCTGCGGATCCGCTCCGCCACCCGCTCCGGGTCACCCCCGGCCTCCTCCTTCAATTGGGTGAAGGAGGCGGAATCGATGTTGAGACAGTCGACGTCGATCAAGAGCTCATTGTCATGGCAGATCGGCCGGGCATCCAGCCGCTGCGCGGGTTGGGGCATCACCCCTTCGGGTTTCACCACCCGGTGAAGTCCATATCGGTGTCCCCTGGGATAGGATCGGTTTGCAGTCAAAATCGCCCCTCCTTCCCTTTCGGCTTCACCTACGGGAATGGAGCAAAAATCGTGCCAACGGCAATAAGCCGGAATTTGGCGCATTTTACGGCTTGGAAACAAAAAGTGTGCCGAAAATTCGGCACACCGATGCTTCACCGAAGGTCGGTTGTTTCGCCGGGCGGCTTTTCCCGACTGGAAGGAGGAGGAAACCGTCCTCCGCCTCCGGTCCGAGGTCCCGTAGTATTCACATCGGAACCGGATTATGGTTTGAAGCCCCATTTTTTCAGTTTGTACTGCAGCGTCTGCCGGGGAATTCCCAGGCGGCGCGCCGCCTGCCGGACATTTCCTCCGCAGGCGTTCAGGGTATCCCGGATCATCCGCCGCTCCACCTCGGCCAGGACCTCCCGGAGGGGACGGTCCTCCCCCTCCGGTTGCGGAAGCTTCGCCTCCGGAAGCAAATGGGGCGGCAGATCCTCCGGGGTGATGGTCTCCCCCTCCGCCACATTCATCGCCCCTTCGATGGCGTGCTTCAATTCCCGGACATTGCCCGGCCAATCGTAGCGCAAAAACATGTCCTCCACCGCCGGCAGAAGCCCGGATACCAGCTTCCCCAGCTGGCGGTTATATTCCTGGATGAAATGGGACGTGAGGAGGGGGATATCCTCCCTCCTCTCCCGGAGGGGCGGCAGATCGATCCGAACCACCTGAATCCGGTAAAACAGATCCCGCCGGAGGCGCCCCTCCTCGACGCTCAGGGCGGGATCCTCATTGGTGGCGCACAGGATGCGCACATCCACCCAGCGCGCATTTCCCTCTCCCACCCGCCGGACCGCCCCCTCCTCCAACACCCGCAACAACTTGGCCTGCAAATCGGCGGGCATCGCCTGGATTTCATCGAGGAACAGGGTGCCTCCATCCGCCAACTCGAACAACCCCGGCCGGTCCTCCGCCCCTGTGAAGGCGCCCTTTACCGTTCCGAACAGGATTCCCTCCAGCAGGGAAGAGGGAATCGCCGCACAGTTCTGGGCGATGAAGGGCTGGTCACGGCGGGGGGAGGCGCTGTGGATGGACTGCACGATCAACTCTTTTCCCGTTCCGGTTTCCCCGACGACCAGAACCGGGGAGCGGGTGGCGGCAGCCCGTTTCGCCCGCTCGATGGCCTTCATCATCTGCAAATTCCGCGTCAAAATCTCCTCGAACCGGAACAGGCGGGGTTCCGAAGCCGCCGTCTTTCGACCCGGCTTCCGGATCCGCCTCCTCAGATCGATCACCTGCTCCGCCAACTCCTGGATGCGGGTCACATCCTTGGACACTTCCAAGGCCCCGGCCAACCTGCCACCCACCCGAAGGGGGATGGTGGAGTTGATCGTCACGATCCGCTTCCCGTACCGGTTCGTATACGTTTGCCGCTGGTTGTAGATGGGCTGGCCGGTTTGGAGCACCTGCATCAGCGTGCTCGTCTTGTTGGTCAGGGAGGGGAAGGCCTCCAGCACATGGGTTCCCAGCACTTCCTCCACCGCCATCCCGTCCAGGGCAGCGGCAACGGGGTTGTAAAAAATGGTGATCCCCTCGGTATTCACCACATGGATTCCCTCGTCGATGGAATGAAGCACTTCCTGCAGCATCTCTTCCGTAACCCGTCGCTTTTCCATGATCCATCCCCCGGACATCCCGCCGAAAAACCGGCGAATTGTGCCGAAAATTGGTCACTCTCATTTTAAACGAAAAGTTCCAACGAGTCGACCGGAGGGCCGGATGCCTGGACACATCCGTTCACAAATTTGACAAACTTTTATTTCTGTGTCATAATATTCATATCATTCAACAGGTTTCGTGATTCCCATCGCCTTCGAAAGGGAGGTCTGGTCGGTGGAACCGAACATCGAACCGTCGACGGTGAAACCGAAGAAGGAAGAGACGCCGGACAGTGCCGGAAAGCATGTGAAGGCGTTTATCGGGATGATCCTCTTGACCGCCGCCGCCTTTATCCTCGTCGGAACCGAAACGGTCTCCGCCATCGCGGTGATTCCGATCCTCCTAATCTTGGCAGCCATCCAGGTCTTTATGCAGCTCTATATCTTCATGCATCTGGATGAGAAGGGCAGCTTCTTCCCGGCGCTGTTTATGACCTGCGGTATCATCGGAGGCATCATTTGTGTCCTGGCGATGACCCTATGGGCCTGAGCAAGAGAAATTGCCCCGCGAAAAAAGGGTGAAGGAGAAATCCTTCACCCCTTTCCTTTACCCTTCATTTCCGCGGGGATCCCGGTACGGAGGCTCAGCGATCGCTGCTCAACCCCAGCTGTTCCAGAGCCTGATCGACAAATTGCCGATG
>JAJYSD010000176.1 GCA_021793745.1 Bacillota bacterium | reverse complement strand
AGGGGGTTTGTCATCAATCTCAGAGCCGCCGAAGCGGCTCTTTTCTTTGATTGTCACTCATGCATCCTCTTCATATGTCGTTATCAGCTGTTCCTTCTCCCGATGCCGTTCAATGGCCAATTGGATCAACCGATCGACCAATTCGGGATAGTCGAGGCCCGTATGCTCCCACAGCTTGGCATACATGCTGAACTGGGTAAAACCGGGCATGGTGTTGATCTCATTGACCAGGACCTGGCCGTTATCCTTTCGGATGAAAAAGTCGACCCGGGCCAACCCGGAACAATCGATGGCGCGGAAACACTTGACCGCCAGGCGACTCACTTCCTCCACCGTCTCGGCGGGAAGTTCCGCCGGAATGCGCATTTCCGACTTTCCGTCGATATACTTGGCCCGGTAGTCGTAAAACTCGTTGGAGGAAATAATTTCACCGGGCACGGAAACGGCGGGTTGGTTATTCCCGAGAACGGCCACCTCCACTTCCCGGGCGGAAACAAATTCCTCCACAATCACCTTCCGATCATAACGAGCCGCCAATTTCATCGCTTCGATCAGCCCCTCACGATCCTTGGCCTTGGAAACGCCGACGCTGGACCCGAGGTTGGCCGGTTTCACAAAACAGGGATAGCCGAAGGTGTCCTCCACCTCCGCCACCACCCGTTCAAACTCCTGTTCCATCTCGTGCCGCAAAAAATGCGTGAAACGAACCTGGGGAATGCCCTCCTGGGCAAATACCTTTTTCATCATCACCTTGTCCATGCCCACCGCGGAAGCGAGAACGCCCGCCCCCACGTAGGGAATTCCGGTCAGCTCCAGCAACCCCTGAACCGTGCCGTCTTCTCCATAGGTCCCGTGAAGGACGGGGAACACCACATCGATGTTCTCGGGATCAAAGGGGGCCAGGGAGCCCTTCCCCGTCTGGGCAGGGAGCGTCGGAGGCAGCTCTTCGCGAATTCGGCCCAACAGCTCCCGCTCCACCTTTCCCTCCAAAAAGGCGACGGCCCGTTCCCGGAGATGCCACTTCCCCTCCTTGTCGATGGCTATCGGCAACACCTCATACTTCCCGGGATCCATCGAACGAATGAGGGAAGCCGCCGACATCAGCGACACCTCGTGTTCGCCGGACTTTCCGCCGTATAACACAGCCACGCGTATCCTTTGACTCATACTCATCCAACCTTTCCGTTTTCTCCGCCCCTGATATCCGCGGATCAGTTTCCTTTCACAACATATTCAACGATTGCCCCGGTGGAAACCGGATCATCCGGTTTCACCCGATTATTTTGAGTTGCCTGATGCCCCTGACAAAAAAATATCGCCTGGCCTGAAGCAGGCGATGAGGCGGCGGACAAACCGCAGCCGGGATGGCCGTGCGATTTTCCGCTTCGGCCCCCGGCCCGGCGGATAACGCTCATCCCCGATCCGTCAATCACCGGGTTCGCCTACATCGGTCGACTCCGGTGGCCGAGCAGAGGCTCCAGCATCACTATATACCGACCCCGGCGGCCGGTCAAGAAGATGGAAGCCACCGCTGAATGGCATTCCACAACTCCTCTTTTCCCTGGCCGGTTTGGGCGGAAAACAGGATCAGGGGTTCATCGGAACGGAGAGACAGGCCTTCCCGCACCTGTTTCGAATGCTTTTGCCAGCGACCGCGGGAAATCTTGTCCGCCTTGGTGGCCACGACGATCGCCGGAAGCCCGTAATGCTTCAACCAGTCGTACATCTGCCGGTCGTCCGCCGTCGGCGGGTGGCGCAGATCGATGATATGAATCACCCCGATCAGCGCTTTTCGATTCGTCAGATAATACTCAATCATCCTTCCCCAGGCGGCTTTGACGGCTTTGGAAACCCGGGCAAACCCGTATCCCGGCATGTCCGCCAGGTAAAACCGGTCGTCCACCCGATAAAAGTTGATCGTTTGGGTCTTCCCGGGCTTTCCGCTGGTGTGAGCCAATTTCCGGCGGTTTACCAAGCGATTGATCAAGGAGGATTTCCCCACATTGGAACGCCCGGCCAAAGCGATCTCCGGCAGGGCGCTTCGGGGATATTGGTCGGGTTTTACCGCGCTGCCGACAAACTCAGCCTTGATGTTGCTCATCGGTATTCTTCCTTACCAGCGCCAGTTTGAGCACTTCATCCATATGGTTCACCAATGAAAAGGTCAAATCCTTTCGGACGCTTTTGGGGATATCCTCCAAATCCTTTTTGTTCTCCTGGGGGAGGATGACATGGGTGATGCCGGCCCGGTGAGCCGCCAGGGCTTTCTCCTTCAACCCCCCGATGGGCAAGACCCGTCCCCTCAGCGTGATCTCCCCGGTCATAGCCACTTCCCGCGAGACCGGGATACGGGTCAAGGCGGATACCAGGGCGGTCGCCATGGTGATCCCCGCCGAAGGGCCGTCCTTGGGAATCGCTCCCTCCGGCACATGGATGTGGATATCGTGCTTCTCATGAAATTCCGGATCGATGTCCAATTCCTTCGCCCGGGACCGGATATAGCTGAAGGCGGCCTGAGCCGATTCCTTCATGACATCCCCGAGCTTGCCGGTCAGGGTCAATTGTCCCTTGCCGGGAAGCACGGACACCTCGATATTTAACGTGTCTCCACCCGCTTCGGTCCAGGCCAGTCCGGTGGCGGCGCCGACTTGGTCCTCCTCTTCAGCCCGACCGTAACGATAGCGCTCCGAACCCAGGTATTTCGAAAGATTCCGCGCCGTGATTACGCTTCGCTTCTTCTTTCCGCTGACCAGCTCCCGGGCCGCTTTCCGGCAAAGGGTGCCGATGGTCCGTTCCAAATTGCGGACTCCCGCCTCCCGGGTATACTCCCGGATGATTTTGCGAATGGCGTCGGCGTTGATGCGCAGCTGATCCTCCGCCAGCCCGTGCTCCTCCCGCTGTTTGGGGATGAGATACTGTTTGGCGATCTTCTCCTTCTCCAGCTCGGTGTAACCCGAGATGTAGAGGACCTCCATCCGGTCCAACAGCGGACGCGGAATGTTGTGCATCGCGTTGGCCGTCGTGATGAACATCACCTTGGACAGGTCATAGGGGATCTCGATGTAGTGATCGCTGAAGCTGTTGTTCTGTTCCGGGTCGAGCACCTCCAACAGGGCGGAGGAGGGATCGCCGCGAAAATCCATGGACATCTTGTCGATTTCATCCAGCAGGAAAACCGGATTCACCGTTCCCGCCGTTCGCATCCCCTGGATGATTCTTCCCGGCAATGCTCCCACATAGGTGCGCCGATGGCCGCGAATCTCCGCTTCATCCCGCACGCCGCCCAGGGAAACCCGCACAAATTTCCGCCCCAGTGCCCGGGCGATGGAACGGGCCAGGGACGTCTTTCCCACCCCCGGCGGCCCGACAAAGCAGAGGATGGGACCCTTCAGCCGTTTCACCATTTTTTGCACGGCCAGGTATTCCAACACCCGCTCCTTGGCCTTTTTTAAACCGTAATGATCCTCGTCCAAAATCTGTTCCGCTTTCTCGAGGTCCAGGTCATCGACCGTCTCTTTCCGCCAGGGCAGGTTCAAAAGCCACTCCACATAGGTGCGGATGACGCCACCTTCCGCCGAAGTGGTGGGGATTTTTTCGAGGCGGTCGATCTCCTTTTCCACCTTCTCCTTGACATAATCCGGAGCATCCAGCTTCTGTAGCTGGTTGCGAAGCTCCTCCACTTCCCCCATTCGGCCTTCCTTTTCCCCCAGCTCCCGCTGAATCGCCTTCATTTGCTCACGCAGATAGTATTCCTTCTGGGTCTTCTCCATCTGTTTCTTGACCCGCTGACTGATTTTCCGCTCCAGCTCCAATACTTCCCGCTCATTGTTCATGATCTTGAGCAGGGTCTCCAGGCGTTCCTTGATATCGATCGTCTCCAAAATCCGTTGCTTGTCGGCGATCTTCAGGGGCAAGTGGGAGGTGATCACATCCGCCAACCGTCCGGGCTCGTCGATATCGGAAACGGCGGAGTAGGTCTCCGGAGACACCTTTTTCGACAGGCGCAGATACTGTTCAAAATGATCCAGAACGGAGCGCATCAACGCTTCGATATGGAGATCGGTTTTCTCTTCGATGGTGATCTGTTCGATCCGAACCTGGAAAAAGTCGTCCTCCTGGACGAACTCCAGAATTTTGGCGCGGTGAAGCCCCTCCACCAGAACGCGAATCGTTCCGTTGGGAAGCTTCAACATCTGCCGAACCCGGGCGATGGTTCCCATTTTATAAATATCATCGGGCTTGGGATCTTCGATGTGAACTTCCAACTGGGAAGCGAGCAAAATCAGATTGTCATCCACCATGGCTTGTTCCAGCGCCTTGACCGATTTTTCCCGACCGACGTCCAGATGGAGCACCATATTGGGATATACGATCAACCCGCGAAGGGGCAACAATGGGAGTATGCGCTCTTCGGATTTCACTGCTTTTGGTGCACCTCCAGTGCAGGTGTGGGTCAATCAAACTGAAGGCTTCGATTGAAAAGGAAAACCGGTCCCATAGCGGGATACGACCGGCAACCCAATAGGAATTCCAATTCCACAGATC
>JAJYSD010000175.1 GCA_021793745.1 Bacillota bacterium | reverse complement strand
GGCGGCTTATCCCGATCTCCCGGATCCCGGGGAAGGTCCGGAGGAGGCGACTTACCTCCTTTCCGAAGCGCTGGATCCGATCCTGGAAGAGGAGCCGTACCGGGGAGTGATCGCAGGGATCCTGGTGCAATCCCTGGACCGGGACGAAACGCTGTACGCCCGCGAGGCGGAAGCGCTCTTAACCCCGGCCTCCAACACCAAACTGCTTACCGCCGCCGCTGCGCTTCAGGCCCTGGGGGAGGATTATCGCTTCCGGACAGCAATTTACCGAAGTGGCGCTTTGCGGAGGGGAGAGCTGGCGGGGGATGTGATCCTCAAAGGGTACGGCGATCCGACGCTGGCTACCGAGGATTCGCTGCGGGTGCAGGAAGGTCCCACCGTGGAAGGGATCGCCCGGGATCTCAAGGCAATGGGGATTCGCCGCGTGCAGGGAGACATCGTGGTGGATGCGGGGGCCTTTGCCGGGGATCCGTACGGGGCGGGGTGGGCCTGGGATGACGAGAGCGGCTATTACCAGCCGCAGATCGCGGCCCTCGCCGTCAATCGGGGAACCGTCCGCCTGGATTATCTGCCGGGGGAAGAGCCCGGCGACCCGATTCAGCTCCGGCTGACGCCCGAAACCGAATATGTGGAGGTGATCAACGAGGCGGTCACCGGTCCCGCGGATTCTGACGACACCCTTCGGATTCGCCGCGAGCGGGGGACGAACCGGATCCGGGTCACCGGGAGTCTCCCCCTGGATTTCGGCGGGGATTATTCCCGGATACCGGTGGAAGAGCCGTCGCTGTACACGGGGCAGGTGTTGAAGGAGGCCCTGGAGCGGGAGGGGATCACCTTCAGCCCCGGCAGTCGGGTGAGGGCGGGGAAGAAGCCGGTCGGTGCCAAGCGGATGGGGACGTACCGATCCCCGCCGCTCTCGGAAGTGATTCACTACATGAACAAGGCGAGTGACAACTTTTACGCGGAGATGGTTCTCCGGACCCTGGCCCTGGAAAAGTCGGGAACCGGGACGGCGGAGGGCGGAGTCGAAGCGGTGATGGAATACGCCCGGAGGTCCGGCATCGACCGGCACTTCCAGCTGAGGGACGGGTCGGGACTGACCCGGTACAACCGGATTTCTCCGGCACAGATCGTGGCGCTGCTGACGGCGGTGGCCGAGCAGCCGATTGAAGAGACCTTTGTCGAGTCGCTGCCGGTAGCGGGGGTCGACGGAACCCTGCGCAACCGGATGCGCGATACGGATGCGGCGGACAACCTGCGGGGAAAGACCGGTTCGATGACCCATGTCAGCGCCCTGGCCGGTTATGTCCGCACCCGGGACGGTGAGGAGCTCGCCTACGCGATCCTGTTAAACGGTTTTTCGGAAGGGTCCTTCAAAGATCTGGAGGATCGCATCGGAACGAGATTGGCCGAGTTCTCCAGAAAGGAACGGGAGGAAGCGGAATGAAAAAATGGGTGGCGGGGATGGTGCTGATGTCGCTGCTGATCTTGTCGGCCTTTCCGGCGGAAGCGAGGGAACCGTCGGACCAGCGGGAATTTCGCGCCTTCTGGGTTGATGCCTTCCATGACGGGATCAAAACCCCCGAGCAGGTGGACAAGCTGATCGCCGATGCCCAGCGGGCCAATGTGAACGCTTTGATCGTTCAGGTGCGGCGGCGGGGGGATGCCTATTTTAACCGGGCGCTGGAGCCGCGGACGGAGGACCCCGCCCTGCAACCGGGTTTTGATGCGCTCCAATACCTGATCGACAAAGCCCACAGCGCGTCGCCGCGGATCGAAGTGCACGCCTGGCTGGCCACGCTGCCGATCTGGAACTCGGCGACGCCGCCCCAGTCCCCCGGCCATGTGTTTAACCGGCATGGTCCGTCGGCGGCGGGAAGGGACTATTGGCTGATGACCCGGGTGGATGGTGCGGAACGGAGCGGGAACGACTATGTGTTGGACCCCGGCCATCCGGATGCGGTGGAATACACGGTGGAGCAATATCTCAACGTGGTTCGGGAGTATGATGTGGACGGGATCCACCTGGATCTGGTCCGCTATATGGGCGTCGACTGGGGCTATAATCCCACCAGCCTGGAGCGGTACCGGGCGGAGACCGGCGCCGTCGGGACCCCCGATCCCCAGGATGAACAGTGGAAGCAGTGGCGGAGGGAACAGGTGACGAACCTGATGCGCCAGGTTTATCTGCGATCCATCGCCATCCGCCCGGATATCAAGGTGAGCGTGGCGGTCATCGCCTGGGGGGAGGGGCCGACCTCCGAGGAGGAGTATCGGCGGTCTGCGCCGATGCAACAGGTGATGCAGGATTGGAACGCTTGGCTTTCGGAGGGGATCATCGACATGGTGATCCCGATGAATTACGATCGGGAACACGATCCCAACCAGAAGTTGTGGTACGATCAGTGGATCGCCTGGGAGAAGGACCATCAGTATGAACGGCAGATCGCCATCGGACCGGGGGCTTATCTCAATTCGGTTTCGGGCACCCTGTCCCAGATCCGGCGGGCCCAGGCGCCTTCCCCGAATGGAAATCGGGCGGCGGGGGTCAGCATTTACAGTTATGCGGAGACGAATAAGGACGGAATTTCCAATGACCAATTTTATGCCGCCCTCTCCGGGTCCAATCCCTATGGCGATCCGGTATTCCCCGAGTGGGTGGATGTCCCCGACATGCCCTGGAAAAGTGATCCCCAAAGGGGCTTCCTGATGGGCAAGGTGAAAAAGGCATCCGGTGATCCCGCCGGCGGGGTGAAGGTGAAGCTGCGGGGTCCGAAGGGAGTCCTCCGGGAAACGCGGACGGACGGAAACGGCTTTTTCGGTTTTGCCGACTTGCTCCCCGGTTCCTATGTGCTCCAGGTGGACAAGCAGGCGGCGGTCGCCAGGGGGATCCCGGTGAAGGCCGGAAGTGTAGCCGAGGTCCAATTGAAAACCAACCGATGAAACCGTCAGTAGAGCTTCGACAAATTTTGGCCGGTTTGCCGTCTGGAGGCGGAAACCGGCCAAAATTTTCGATCCCGCAGGGGGCTTTTCCCCTCCCTTCGGGAGGGCCGTCCGAGGCTGGAGGGAAGTCAATCGGGCAGAAACGCTTTTTTTCGATCGACTCTCACTTTATGCAGGGCAAAGGCGACGCAGCCCGCCCACATCACCGAGAGCAAGCTGTAGATGGTCGTATGCCAGTAGGCGGGAATCCCTTTGAGACTGATCAACAGGGTTCTTGCATTGGTGATGAGAATCAGTCCGCCGACCAGAACACCCAGGAGCTGGGAAGGGATGATCCGGACCAACCAGGCGGCGATGGGGGCGGCCATGATTCCTCCGACCATCAACGCCGCCATCCAAGGCCAGTGGATGTTGGACCAGCCCAGGGAAATGAGAAAACCGAGGGTGGCGGATACGGCAATGGCGAACTCACTCGTATCGACGGTGCCGATCACTTTTCGGGGTTCCAACTCGTTGCGGCTGAGGAGAATCGGCGTGCTCAAGGGTCCCCAACCGCCACCGCCGGTGGAATCGGCGAAGCCGGCCACCAACCCCAGCGGGATGAGAAAGCGGCTGGACGGCTTTTTAGCCGACTTGACGGGCTTTTCCCTTCCGAAGAGGAACCGGATGATCACGTAGATTCCCAGCAGGAAGAGGAAGACGGCGATATAGGGTTTGGCCAGTTCCCCCGGCAGGTTGCTGAGGAAGCAGGCACCGGTGAAGGCGCCGATCGATCCGGGGATGATCATCCGCTTGAGAACCGTTTTGTCCACGTTCCCGAATTTCAGATGGGAGAGGCCGGAAACGGCCGTGGTGACCACCTCCGCCATGTGGACCGTGGCGGAGGCGACCGCCGGAACGATCCCGTACATGAGCAACAGGGAAGTGGAGGTGACCCCGTAGGCCATCCCCAATGAACCGTCAACCAGCTGAGCGGCAAAGCCAATGAGCGCGAAGACAATGAGCTTTTTCATATTTGCTACACCCTCCGAATCCTCTGAATGGACCACGTAATCATCCATATGTCATAGGAGGGGTGTCGGTTCCGGTTTCTATCGGCGTTGGGGTGGCTTTCCCAGGGCATTGGCTATGAAACTGCGATTTTCGCTCCGCGAAGAGGAATTGGGCCCGATCCCGTCGAAGTGATTTTCTGTACATTCCCAATACTTCGATGGGGGGTCGGCCGTGATGAGGATCGGAAGCGGACGAAGATCGATGGCGCTGGCGCTGGCAATGGTTTTCCTGGTGTCATCGCTTTTTTTTGTCTCCGCAGATGTTTCGGCGGATGATTCCTGGGACCGGATGATCTCCTCCCGGGTGGATGCCGACCGGGCCATGGATCATCTCTATATGTTGTCGAAAAAGATCGGGCCGCGGGTCAGCGGGATGAAGTCGGAAAAGCAGGCGGCCAAATACATCGCTACCCAGCTCAAAAGGCACGGCTACCAGATCGATGAGCAATCGTTTTCCGTTCCGGACCAATATATCGGATATGTGCATCTGAACGGAAAAGAGAAATGGCAAGTGGGGGCATCTCCGGAAGGGCGGATTAGTGACAAACTGTCGTTTGCCGG
>JAJYSD010000174.1 GCA_021793745.1 Bacillota bacterium | reverse complement strand
GAAGGAAGACGACTTCACCAATGGTTGCACTCTCCCCGCCCCGGCTGGCAGCTCCTCTTGTCCAAAGTGTTGAACGCCTTGGCGGCTTCAATCCTTTCCTTGTCGGTCAGTCTCTTATACCCGGCCTATTTGGTCCATCGTTTTCCGGAACTGCGGAAACTTCTGGAGTCGATGGATTGGGGCGGAATCACCTATCAGTGCTTTTCAACATCCATCTCCTTCGGTTTCCTCGTCATGGTTCTGTGGACGATGAAACACGTTTTGAAAAACCTGATCGGCCCGTGGAACAACATCCTCTTCATCGCGCTGTTCATCATCGTCCTGACCTTTCAAATTCAATTCCACAACGAGTCCAACGGAGAGAACATTTCCGTCCACATGCAACTGTTACCCCCCCTCACAACGGAAAGTCTCCTGATCGACTTGGGGATTTGGACGGCTCTCTTTCTGATGACCGCCTGGTTGTTGGACCGAAGGACGGAGGTGTAGGGGGTGAAAGATTCCTTTAAACATTCCAGCCCGATCTACATCCAGTTGGCTGATCGGATTAAGCGACGCATTTTACGAAGGGAAATGAAGCCGGGGGAGAAACTCCCCTCGGTTCGCGAAATGGCCGTAGAATGCGGCGTCAATCCCAACACAGTGCAACGCACCTACAGCGAATTGGAGAGGATGGGAATTGTGGAAACACGGAGAGGGCAAGGAACCTTTATCACAGAAGACGCGGACCGGCTGGAGGAACTCCGGAAGGAACTCCGTCAACGTCAGATCGAATCCTTTGTCCAGTCCATGGAAGAAATGGGATTCGGCCCCCGGGAAATCCTCTCCGGTTTGGAAGCATACCTCAAAGAAGCGGAAGGGAGAGAAAAGCAGTGATCCGATTTGAACAGGTAACCAAGCGGTATCTTTCCAAAACCGCTCTGATCGATGTTGACCTGGAGTTTCCCGCGGGGAAGATCATCGGCGTCGTCGGCGAAAACGGAAGCGGAAAGTCGACAATGCTGAAGCTGATCGCGGGCCTGCTCCGCCCCACAAAAGGGCGCGTGCTGGTAAACGGCGAGCCTTCCCATCGTCGCATCGCCCGCAAAGTGGCTTATCTGTCCGAACTGGAGACCTATTATCCCTTTTTTACGGTTCAGGAAACCGTTGATTATCACGCCGCCCAGTTCGGTGACCTCGATCGAAAAAAAGCCTGGGAAATCATCGAGTTCATGGGTCTGGATCCGAATGCGAAGATTAAACATCTTTCCAAGGGAAACCGGGGACGCGTCAAACTGGTGGTGACCCTGGCCCGCAAAGCCCCTTATATCCTGATGGATGAGCCCCTTTCCGGCCTGGATCCGATCGTCCGGGACTCCATCATCAAGGGAATGATCTCCTTCATCGATCTGGACTACCAGACGGTGGTGATTACCACCCACGAAGTGAATGAGGTGGAACCCCTGTTGGATCAAGTGGTGGCCCTTCGGGAAGGCCAAGTGATCAAGGTGATGGATTTGGATGCGTTCCGTTCCAACGAAGGGATGAGCCTGGCCGAATGGATGACGAACCACTATGCAGGCCACAGCCCCCTGAAGAAGCAGGGATCATGAAATTCCGGCGCCGCATCCGGGTGACGGAAAAAAGGCCTTCGACGAAAACGGGCTTTACCGGTGGTCTGCAGCTGTTTCCCAGGAACGGATTAGCGCATGTCATCTTCCAGCCGTCCGATCGGAAGGGGATTTTTCTCGATCCTTGGAGACAAACCGCCACAGTTTGCGGGGGATGTCGTAAAAATAAAATTTCGGAATCTCATACAGCAACTCCCGCAGCACATGAAATAACCATAAAAAGGGATAAGCGATGAGGATCAGCAGCCACCATCCCGCGATCCGCCACCCGTATTTCCGCAGATAACGTCCTGTCGCCCGCATTTCCTTCGAATTGGTGGGGATGCCAAAGTGGCGGCGCAGGTTCTTTTTGAATTCCTGTTTCGATGGAAACATGGAGCCGGGATTTTCTCCCAAAGGATTTCACCCCCGAATCGATCCGATTCATTTCATCCAAATCATAAAAGGATTGCGATAAAAAATCCATATCCTCCGCCGAAGGCGATGCGCCGCGTTTTCCCGCTACCCGCCCTACGCAAGCAAAACGGCGCCGCATCCCGCAGGGTGCGGCGCCATCTTGAAGCTGCGGATCCACAGCAGAAGGTCTCGGTTGTCTGCCGTCAAGTCCGGACGGCACGTCTCGGCGTGCGGAAGATTTGAGCTTTCAACTTCCGGAGATGCGGCAAGAGATAATAGTCGAGTCCGATCCTGCCGGCGTTGGCTCCCGCGACGAGGACAAAGATGCTGAGCAGCAACATTTGCGGGTTGGTGCTGGTGGTACCGCTGAATAGGAAGGCAAAGTTCATGACCATTCCAAAGAAGGTTGCCGCGGTGGTCAAGCATCCGAGGATCAAGCCGAGGCCGACCAGGAATTCCCCCCATGGCACAAGGAAGTTAAACAAACCCACGTTCGGGATCGCAAACCCTTCCAGAAAAGCGGCCCACCACGCCGGGACAGCTGGATGTTCACCCGCTGTCTTTTCAACCGCCCCTTGCAAAAACCCTCCGGCATCAAATCCGCCCACAATTTTCTCCCAACCTGCCGCCAACCACGCATACCCAAGATACAGCCTGAACACCAACAACGCATAGCTGGCTACGGCGCTTTCTCGCAAGAAACGGAGCATGGTTGTTCAGCCTCCGTTTTGGTATTGTGAAGCGGATCCCCTTCACACTTCCAGTATAAGTGACTTCTGGAAAAGTGTTTGTGATATATTTCACAATTAGAATGGACAATTGTGTGTCTGAACGGAAGGGATGCACGCGCGCGGGAAGGGACTTGCAGGAATACGTCATCCTGATCATGGCGATCAACACGATCAACGCCTGGAACCGGCTCAACATCGCCTCCGGTATGCCTCCTCCCCAATCACCCGATCACCCCGGCGGGACGGACTTTTCGTCCGAGAAATCCGTCCCGCTGCCCTTGGAAAACCGAATCGCTGTCAACAGGATCCATGCGGTCCGCCTTCACCGGCCATCTTGCAATCTCCCGACAAAATTGCTACGATGCTGGGGGCATAACCAAAGAGAACACCGTCAGGAAGGAATCGGAGCATGAAACGACCCGTCATCATCGGCGTGGCCGGCGGAAGCGGTTCGGGAAAGACGACCGTGGTCCGCAACATCTGTGAGCGCCTCGAGGGGTTGGTCGCCGTCATCGAGCAGGACGCCTATTATAAGGATCAATCCCACCTGCCGATGGAAGAGCGGAGAAAAACCAACTACGACCACCCCCTCGCCTTTGACAACGATCTGCTCATTTCGCATCTGCGTCAGCTGTTGCAGCGGAAACCCATCGAAAAGCCGGTCTATGACTACACCCAACACACCCGCTCCCGGGAGACCGTCACGGTGGAGCCCCGGGACGTGATCCTCCTCGAAGGCATCCTCATTTTGGAGGATGAAGGGCTCCGCGCACTCATGGACATCAAAGTCTTTGTCGACACCGACGCCGACCTTCGCATCCTGCGCCGCCTCGAGCGGGATGTGAAGACCCGGGGACGGTCCCTCGATTCGGTGATCCAACAGTATCTGACGACGGTTCGTCCGATGCATCAGCAGTTCGTCGAGCCGAGCAAACGGTATGCAGACCTGATCATCCCGGAAGGGGGCTTCAACCAGGTGGCCGTCGATCTGTTGGTCAACCAGATCCGGAGCATCTTGTCGAACCCTGCAGTCACCTGAACCCAATTCCCTGAAAGACGCCGGCGCCCTTTTGCCGGCGTCTTTTGCCCCTCTTCCCCTGCCTCCCCCGCATGCGTCGCCGCAGCATCTCCACCGCGGTGACGCTTCGCCGCATCCTCATTTCCCCGGACCTCGCCTCCCTCCCCCTTTGCGGCAGCTTATCCGCAGACGGTACCGTGATATAATAATTTTCAGCGGGAGGGATGTGTTGTGTATCAAATGACCGTGTTTGACAACGAAGGGAACAAACTGGTCGATCAGTCCCTGGAAGCGGAAAATGACGTGGAAGCCCGTGAAAAGGGGTTGGCCTGGCTGGCGGAAAAGGAGTATCTGAATCATCCGTATCGCATCGTTCACTCATCGGGACGCCTCGTGGCCTTCAACAGCCACAAGGGGAAAGTTCCCCAGTGATTGACTTTTCCATATCAATGAAGAAAGCCGGCTCCCTTCCGGAGCCGGCCGGCTTTTGACAAAGTGTCAGGAGGGAGGCGATTTTCCGTCTCGGCTCCACGCGGTGGCGAGTCGCTCGACGAAAAATCGCCTTCCAGCTCCCGGGGTTTGAGATTTACCCGCAATCCCACCGGCTCCCTTCCGGAGCCGGTAAGCTTATTACATACCTGGGAATCGGTAATTTTTCACCGCAACTCCGCGCCTCTGTTTTGCCCCGTCGGGAAAGCGCCCTCCCGGCCGTCCCATTCCTAACGCAACAGCCGCAATCCGTTCAAAATCACCAAAATGGTGCTCCCTTCGTGTCCCACGACGCCGAAGGGAAGGGTGATGTGCCCGCCGAAGTTGGCGA
>JAJYSD010000173.1 GCA_021793745.1 Bacillota bacterium | reverse complement strand
TTCCGATCTTCGGCTCCTCGAACAAGAGCGGAATCAAAAAATCCTCCAGGATGTGCCAGTTGGTCTTCATTGTTTCCTCATTGTACCAGGGCGCGGAAAAGGCGACGGACTCTCCCCAGCCGCTGGTTCCCTCCGTATCCGTCACTTCGACCAAGAGAAAATCCTTGTCGAGGAAGGAGCCGAAGCTGGTGGCAAAGGGCGCCTTGAGGCGCATGCGAAGTTGGCGGAGGGTAACCCGTGCGATCTTCATACTTCATCCCCCTTTTCGGTTTTGGAAGGCAGGCCGAGACACAGTTGCTCCTTTTTTTGCAGAACATAGTAGTGTACCGGCTTCCCCGGTTCACGAAGCGTTCCTGTCGCGACGTATCCCTCGGCAAAGAGAGTTTGAAAAATCATTCTCGTTTTCAGACGCCAGTCCCGGGCCAGGGCCGAATCGCGGGCTTTGATGTGCTGGAAACCGGCGGGAATGGGCACCAGCAGAGGGCCTTCTGTCCTTGCCGGGGTTGGTTCCACTTCTTCCTCCAGTTGGGGCAACCCGTTGGGATTGACGAACCAACCGCATACCCGCCGGTCCGGGCCCACCGCCGCCGTCGGTGGGGCGGGAGTGGTCACATGCGGGCTGTCAATCCACCACTCCACTTGAAAGCGGTCCGTCGGAAGACCCCGGTTGAGCTCGTCATCCATCTCTCCGTAGCAGTTTTCGATGTATGTGTCGCAGATGGCGCGCAACGCGTTCAGGTTGAGGGAGGCGTTAATGCTTTCCAGGGGATCGAAGGTCCAGGTGATCAGGGAATATCCCATGGAAAGAGCCCATTTTCGCTGATCCCATTTCATCCTCTTTCCGAGCCCTATCCCTCGATAGGCGGGTTCGACGCCCATCATGTGCGAACACAGATAGGTCCGCTTTCCGTCAAAGCCGGGAAAGGCGTAGCAGAATCCCACCAGGCGGTCATTGTGGAAACCGCCGAGCAAAAGGCCGCCGTTTTTGACGGCCGTCAGTGTTTGATGAAGGGGGATCGGGTCCATTCCCCAGACGGTCCGCTCCAGGCGCTGCACGGCTTTTAATTCCTCCAGGGACTCAAGCCTTCGAAGGACAATGGGTGGTGTCATGGATTTCCCTCCTCGTGACGGGCAAAGGTGAGCTCTACTACCCGCGAAAGGATTTCGATTCCGTTGAGGATTGCCCGGTGATCAAAGGTCATTTGCGGGTGGTGCAATCCCGGGTGTAAGCCGCAGCCGAGCCCTAACATCGTCGCTTTCAATCGAGGGTTTTTTAGGGAGTAAAAGTGGAAGTCTTCTCCCCCCGGTGTGGTGATCGGTTCCATCAGCTGTTCAGCCCCGAGGACGTCCCGGATGGCCTGGGCCATCAGTTGTTCTGCTTCTTGGTTCCGTTCGGCTGCAGCTGTGTAGGCCTCCTCGGTGAGGCGGATCTGTACACCGTGCAAACGCTCCAGGCATTCCGCGATACGGTAAACGCGCGAGGTCAATTCATCCATGACGGGGTTGGTCTGGGCCCGCAGGTCGAGGCTGAATTGGGCCCGGCCGGGGATGATGTTCCCGCTCTCAGAACCGGCGGTAAAACGGGTCATCTTAACGGAATGGGGCACCATCGGATTCTGGCGGATGCGGCCGAGTTCCTCGACGAAGGAGGCTCCCACTTCAATGACGTTGGTGCCGAGATGGGGACGCGCGGCGTGGGCCTCGTTCCCGATGATTTCACCGGTGATAAAGCGGGCGGCTCCGTGGAGGATCGCCGGAGCGGCGGTGCCGTTTTTCAATTCCTGCACTGGACGCAGGTGGACGCCGTACAAGTAATCCACGTCCTGGATGACCTGTTTTTCCACCATTTTCAGTGCACCGGTACCCTTTTCCTCGGCGGGCTGAAAGATGACGCGAAGGGTTCCCGGCGGCGAATAGCCGTTTTGATGGAAAAGCAACAGGGTGCCGAAAACCATGGTCATATGGGCATCGTGGCCGCAGGAGTGGTGGGCCTGGAAAAGTCCGTCCACCTCCTGCCACAGGGCATCCATGTCGGCCCTGAGCGCGACGACGGGTCGGCCGGAGCCGATTTCTCCGACCACGCCGGTGCAATCCTCAAATCGCCTTATCCGGTATCCGTAGCGGCTTAAGAGATCCGCCAAGTAGGCCGTTGTCTCATATTCCTGCCAACTGATTTCCGGATGATTGTGTAGATGGCGAAAAATTCCCATAATGGTCGGTTCCAATTGTTTTAACGCGAGGTTCATCTTCACGACTCCTCCTGGACGAAAAGATCTTCCATCTGTGTGGAATCATATGCGGCGCGCCGCTGTTCAAAGCGTTCCCTATCGCGTATGACCACGCCGCTCACCAGCGCGTTCATGAGGGAAAAAAGCATCGGTGCCGCATCGATGGTGGAGCCGGGGGAAGACCCCGTGGTTAATGTCACATGGCTGACGGCGGCCAGGGGGGAGACCGGCGAATCGGTCAGCCCGATCACAAAGACGCCCTTGCGCCGTATCGTTTCCGCAATGTGAATCGTGGCCTTCGCGTAGCGGTGAAGGGAAATGGCGATCCATACGTCCCCGGGATCCGTATCCACCGTCATTTCCAGGATGTCGTCGGTGTCCGGACGGTACAGCCGCGTATTTCCCCGTACCAAATTGAGGGTGAAGGAGAGCCAATGGGCGGCGGCGTGAGAAGTCCGCATCCCGACCACCACCACCCGCCGTGCCTCTGCGATTCGCCGGGCGGCCAAATTCAAATCTTCTTCGCGGATTTGGGCGATTGTGCGCTCCAGATTGGTGACATCTTTTTTCATCACCTGGGCATAAAAGTGAGGCTGTTCAGCCAGATTCTGTTTGGAGGCGCGATACTGCTCCAGGCTGCTTTTGGGTTGAATCAACCCCCGGCGAATTTGTTTCTGCAAGTCGGCATACCCGTTGTACTCCAGGGCGTGGCAAAAGCGGATCACCGTTGTTTCGCTGACCCCCGCCGCTTTTCCGATTTCCGCGGCAGAACGGACGGCCAGCTCCTCCGGGTGATCCAACAGATATTTGGCCACCCTTTTCTGTCCGTTGGTCAGATGATGGAAATAATGTCGAATTCGTTCCTCCAAACCGGACACGGCCGTCACCTCTGCAGTTTAAACTTCAAAATGGTTAAGATTCGAAGTATTGGCTGCATTATAGCACGGTCTTAGATTTTTCGCAATTTGCAAATCCTGACAAGTCCGTCGACGCGAAAGATTGGGACTGGAAAGAAAGCGCATTCAAAATCGACGATGCACCGCTCAGTCCGGGAAAAGCTCCGTTTAGGCTCCAGAGGATGCGCTTTGAATCGCGAAAAGGACTCGCGAGGTTTTTTGAGATACAATAGAGGTGTCAACAGAGATCGAGGAGGGTAACCGATGTTCGATTACAGTGTGGAGACCGAGCTGACGGTGGAGGAGGCCGTACGGTCG
This sequence comes from Bacillota bacterium, assembly GCA_021793745.1. Classification (GTDB taxonomy): domain Bacteria; phylum Bacillota; class Bacilli; order Thermoactinomycetales; family DSM-44946; genus Planifilum. Next base: position 1,168 of record JAJYSD010000173.1, on the reverse strand, counting down.
GTGGAAGAGGCCTTGTCCCGCCGCAAGTTCGGCGTGCTGTGGAAGCTGGACATCCCCGTCAAGCTGTTGGAGAAGGGGATCCAACTGGATCAGGAGTATCGCGTGCTCGAAGTATGCAACCCGGAAATCCCCAAAAAGGTGCTCACCCGGAATCAGAAGGGGGGCTACTTCCTCCCTTGTCGGGTGGTCGTCTACAAGGACAGCGAAACGGGGAATACCCGGATCGGAATGGCCCGTCCGACCGCGCTCTTCGGGCTTACCGGGGACGATCGGTTGAAGGGGATCGCCGAAGAGGTGGAGGCGGTCCTGGTGGAAGTGCTGGATGAGTTGAAGGGATCCTGATCTCTGAAAGGAGCGATAGGATGGGCCTGATTGTTCGGCTGCTGTTGAACGGGCTGGCCGTCTTCCTGGCCGCCCAGCTGATCCCCGGGATCGAGGTGAAGGGATTCGGAACGGCTCTGTTTGCCGCGCTGATTCTGGGGATCGTCAACACCTTCATCCGGCCGGTGCTGGTATTCTTCACCCTGCCCATTTCCCTGCTGACGCTGGGGCTGTTCACCCTGGTCATCAATGCCCTGTTGTTCTGGTTGGTGGGCAGTCTTGTTACCGGATTTGAAGTGCACGGGTTTCTCAGCGCCTTTTTCGGCGCCATCATCGTCAGCATTATCTCCTGGGTGCTGAACGGGATCTGGCAGGGCGTGCGGAATTGATCAATCCGAAGGGGTGAGGTTGGTTGTTGCAAATGGACCCCCTGTATTATCCGCATCCGTCCCGCCGGATGGCCGTGTACGCCTCCGGAGGGATGGTGGCCACTTCGCAGCCCCTGGCCGCCCAAGCCGGCCTGGAGATCCTGAGAAAAGGGGGCAATGCCGTCGACGCGGCCATCGCCACCGCCGCCACGCTTACCGTTGTGGAGCCCACCTCCAACGGAATCGGCGGGGATGCCTTCGCCCTGATCTGGTTTCGGGGACAGTTGTACGGGCTGAATGCCAGCGGTCCCGCACCGATGGGGATTTCTTCCGAGGCCGTCAAGAAACAGGGCCATACGGAGATGCCCCGTTTCGGTTGGCTTCCGGTCACGGTGCCCGGTGCCCCGGCCGCCTGGGCGACCTGCGCGGAGCGTTTCGGGCGACTTCCTTTGACGGAAGTACTGGCACCGGCGATCCGC
>JAJYSD010000172.1 GCA_021793745.1 Bacillota bacterium | reverse complement strand
TCATCCGATCATGAAGAAACGGTATGCGGTCATCCTGGCCGCCGGACAAGGGACTCGGATGAAATCGGGGAAACATAAAGTCCTACACCCGGTATGCGGCAAACCGATCATCGATCACATTCTGGATGCCCTTGACCAAATCGGAGTGGACGAGACGATCGTCGTCGTGGGACACCGGGCCGAGCAGGTCCGGTCCCACGTGGGAGAGCGGGCCCGTTTCGTGGAGCAAAAGGAGCTATTGGGGACGGCCCATGCGGTGATGCAGACGGCCTCCCTCTTGGAGGGGCGGGATGGCACCACCCTGATTCTTTACGGCGATCACCCTTTGTATACCGCGGCAACCTTTTCCCGCCTGGTGGAGCGCCACCGCGATTCGGGGGCGGCGGCTACCCTGCTCACGGCGGTGTTGTCCGATCCGACGGGATACGGCAGGGTCATTCGCGGGGAAGGGGATGAGGTCCTTCGGATTGTCGAACACAAGGACGCCTCTCCGGAGGAGCTGGAAGTGCGCGAGGTATTTACCGGGACGATCTGCATCGATAATCGCCGGCTGTTTGAAGCCCTCACCCGGGTCAACAACGACAATACGCAGGGCGAATACTATCTTCCGGATGTGGTTCCCATCCTGCGACAGCAGGGAGAACGCATTGCGGCGGAGGTTGTCGATGATCCGGAAGAGGCCATGGGCGTCAACAACCGCGTCCAATTGGCGGAGGCGGAAGCGGTCATGACCCGGCGCCTTTTGCGAGAGCACATGTTGAACGGTGTAACCGTCATCGACCCTGCAAATACCTATATTGAAGCGGATGTGGTTATCGGCCGGGATACGGTGATTTACCCGGGCAGTTATCTGAAGGGAGGCACCGTCATCGGTGAAGGCTGCACCATCGGTCCCCAGGCGGATTTGACCGACGTCCGGGTCGGGGACGGAGCGACCATCCGGTATTCGGTTTTGCAGGAGTGCGCCGTGGAGGAGCGCTCCCAGGTGGGGCCCTTCGCCTACATCCGTCCCGGGAGCCGGTTGGAGGCGGAGACCAAGGTGGGTTGTTTCGTCGACATCAAAAATGCCCGCCTGGGCAAGGGTTCCAAAGTATCCCACCTCGGTTATGTGGGAGATGCCGACGTCGGCGAAGGGGTGAACATCGGTTGCGGGGCGGTTACCGTCAATTATGACGGGGTGAAAAAACACCGGACCGTGATCGGCGACGGCGCCTTCATCGGATGCAACGTCAATTTGGTCGCTCCCGTCACCGTGGAGAAGGGGGCGTATATCGCCGCCGGTTCCACCGTCACCGACGATGTGCCGGAGGAGGCCTTGGCCATTGCCCGAGAGCGGCAGGTGAACAAGCCGGGGTATGCCAAGCGGCTGAAAGAGAAAAAATCCTGATCCAGACCCGGGCACGACGGGTGCGCTACCCGCCGTGCCGTTTCCACGTCCGGGTAATTTGGGGTTGGGTTTTCCTGGAGGAGCACCTTGGAAGCGCATACGCGCTATCGGCAGCGAAAATCATGGAGGGTACAGCGATATGTCACGATTTCGAGAATCCCGTTTGCAAATCTTTACGTGTAATTCAAATCCGGAATTGGCCCAGGAAATTGCCGATCACATCGGCGTTCCCCTGGGGGATGCCGAGGTCGGTCGCTTCAGCGACGGCGAAATCCATGTCAAATTGAACGAAAGCGTGCGGGGATCGGATATTTATGTGATCCAATCTACGTGTCATCCCGTCAACCAGAACCTGATGGAGCTTTTGGTGATGGTAGACGCCCTGAAGCGGGCCTCCGCCCGGACGATCAACGTGGTGATCCCCTACTACGGCTACGCCCGCCAGGACCGCAAAACGCGGGCCCGGGATCCGATCACTGCCAAATTGGTGGCCAATCTGATCGAGACGGCGGGGGCCGACCGGATCATCACCATGGATCTGCATGCCACCCAGATCCAGGGATTTTTCGACATCCCGGTGGACCATCTGCTGGGCGTCCCCATTTTGAGCAAGTATTTTGTGGAAAAACAGTTGGATGAAGTGGTGGTGGTCTCCCCGGATCACGGGGGAGTGATCCGCGCCCGCAAGATGGCCGAACGGCTGGGAGCGCCGATTGCCATCATCGACAAGCGTCGCCCGGAGCCCAACGTGGCGGAAGTGATGAACATCGTCGGGGATGTCCGCGGCCGGACTGCCATCATCATCGATGATATTATCGACACGGCAGGCACCATCATGTTGGCGGCGGATGCCCTCATCGAGCACGGAGCCAAGGAAGTTTACGCCTGCTGCACTCATCCCGTCTTTTCCGGCCCCGCCATCGAACGGATCCAAAAGGCGAACATCAAGGAGATGGTGGTGACCAACACCATTCCCTTGACCCCGGAGAAACAGCTGGACAAAGTGCGGGTCCTCTCGGTTTCTCCCTTGATCGGAGAGGCGATTATCCGGATCCACCAGGAGCTGTCCGTCAGCAAGCTCTTCGACTAAATGTTTGAATCCCTCCCGGTTGGGATATATTCCTTAAATGGGTATGTATCCCAACGTGAGGAGGATGATGAAAGGTGCTCACACTTTCAGCCGAGAAGAGGGAAGCCCTGCCGAAATCGACAGTCACTCACCTGCGGCGCAGAGGACGCATACCCGGAGTGCTGTACGGCAAAGGCCGGGAAAGCCAGCTGCTGCACGTGGATCAGGGAGAGATGATTCGACTGCTGCAGCAGGAGGGGAGCAATGCCGTCCTGCAACTTCAGTTGGAGGGGAAAACCGAGGCAGTGATCGTTCAGGAGGTCCAGCGGGATCCGATCAAGGACCAGATCCTGCACGTGGACTTCAAGACCATCCGGATGAACGAGCCCATCGACGCGGAAGTTCCTCTGGCGATCCAAGGGGAATCCCGGGGCGTGAAGGCCGGCGGCGTTCTGCAGCAACAGCTGTGGTCGGTGGAGATCCGTTGCCTTCCCGGTCAGCTTCCCAGTGAAATCTCCGTCGATGTGAGCAACCTGGAGATCGGCGATGTCCTCACCTTGGCACAGGTTCCCCTTCCCGAAGGGGTGGAGCTTTTATCCGATCCGGATCAGGTCGTGATCAGCGTCCTGGAGCCGCAATCGGGCGCGAAGGAAGAAGCGGAAGCGGAAGAAGAGGGCGGAGAGGCCGCCGAAGCGGAAGAGAAAGAATAACGGACGGTTATCCGGCGGAGGGGCACCTGTCGGGACGGATCGATGGCTCCGTCGCGTGCGCTTCGGATCGGAGGGTTCCGACCGGGCCTTCGTCGCGCAGCCGTCCTGGATTGGAAGGCGCAACGATCGGTTGCGCTTCACGCTTTTTTCGGGACTTGCTGAGCCGGCCCCGCCGGGGCAAGGGAAGGGAGGGGTTGTCGACGGGGAGACCCCTCCCTTTTCACCGGCTGATTCAACCATCGAGTGTAGGAGAAGGAAGGAGGAAGGGCGGTTTTCGGCCGCCCGCCGTTTCATGAAGTTGATTGTCGGGCTGGGAAACCCCGGGGAGAAATACGCGGCCACGCGGCACAACGTGGGTTTTTGGGTGATCGATCGCCTGGCGGAGCGGTGGCAGATTCCCGTCCAGCAGAGCAAGTGGAAGGGATTGACCGGTAGCGGACGGGTGATGGGGGAACGCGTCGTCCTGCTGAAACCGATGACCTATATGAACCTCTCCGGAGAGTCGGTGCGCCCCGCCTGCGATTGGCTGAAGTGTGATATCGGGGATCTGGTGGTCCTCTACGACGATATGGACCTGCCCCTGGGGCAGCTGCGGCTTCGAAAGAAGGGCAGTTCCGGCGGACACCGGGGGATGCAATCCTTGATCCATCATCTCGAAACCCAGGAGTTTAAGCGGATCAAAATCGGCATCGGCCGTCCCGAGACTCCGATGTCGGTACCGGATTACGTCTTGTCCCCCTTTACCCGGGAGGAACGGCCGTTGATCGAGGACGCGGTGGAAAAGGCGGCGGAGGCGGTTCACCAGTGGGTGGTCTCCACCTTCGACGAGGCGATGAACCGGTTTAACCGGCGAGGAGCGGGATGACTGAAAACCGGCGGATGCGGCCATAATAGAAGGGAAACAACGGACGGCGGGAGGCTGTCTATCATGGCAATCCAGTATGTCTGTCGCTACTGCCGCACTCCGATTGGCCGCATCGAAGATGAGCGTGTCACCGAAATGCAGCTGGGTTTTCATTGGTTGACCCCGGAAGAGCGGAAGGATATAATATCCTATGAAATAAATGGGGAGATACGCGTTCAGGTCGTCTGTGAAACCTGTCAGGAAATGCTCCAGTACAACCCGGAGTTGTCGCTCCTGCCGGATCCTTTTCAATAGGGAGTGTTTCTTTGTCGACGATGGGTACCTTGGGGAAGTTCCTCGAAGGGCCGCTTTCCCCATCCCCGCGCCGGGTGATACCCGGTCGGCCGGGGGGAGGATTCCGGGAGGAACCTCAGATCCCCATAACGCTTCGCTTTCGAGAAGCTTTCCAGATGCGTGCTGCCAGCGGTGGATCACAGCCTTGGCTGTCCCAGCCAAGGCTTCTTTGCATGGATCGAAAAGAGATAACCGATGGAGGGGAGGGATCATGCGATGGAGCCGCTCATGCAGATATTGAAAAAGGATGACGATTTCC
>JAJYSD010000171.1 GCA_021793745.1 Bacillota bacterium | reverse complement strand
AGTTGACAAACAAACGGAAAATACACCGACAAGCGCAATGAAAACGGCCGCCACCAAAAACGGAATCACATCCGTCACACCCGTGGAGGCACTCCCCTCCGTTAAAATGATATACATTCCATACCCGAGAAAAAGAAACGGGATCACCTGGGCAATAAAGTACCGAATGGCAAATCGATGATATGCCTGCTCTCTTCTGGCGAAAAACTCCTCTTCGGAAGAGCTCGCCGCAAGGTGGGAAACTAAAAGCTTGTAGGGAATCAGTCCCCCGATCACCCCGAGCGCCGACGCGATCAACAAAGACCATATCGGATCCAGCACCCTTTTCTGTCCTCCTTTCTCCCGAAATTTGTAATGGCGCTGGGAAGCGCCATGGAGAAGGCCCAAGAAGACTCCCATCTTGGGCCGAACATGAAGCTTTTAAATAAAATATACCGGATTTGACAGAGGAACAGAAGATTTTCCTTAAAAAATGCCGAAATGGATTCCGACGGGAAAAAGACGGATCGTCAACATGCGGACCCTTGCAAAGAGAAACGGTAAAAAATCAGGCATCCGTCTTGTAATACTCCATTTTCCTCTTGCACCGGACAAATCAATAGGGCTTCTCGACGATCGCGAGAAATATGCACACGGAAATAAGCGGAACTGCATTGACCGCCATAGCCGCAGCGATCATCGACTGTATCATATCTTTCTTAACCCTGGCGGAAGAACGGGGATCATAAAGAACGCCGGCGGTGATGAAATAGATGGACAATAAAGCGACAAGGATCATCAAAAAAACGATCACCATAAGCAGAGGCACGTTTCCGGGAACGGCTTTTCCCGAAGAGATCCGCGCAGCAACAATTCCCAGAAATCCGGCCATCGTCCCTCCAATGACGGCGTATTTCAAGGCAAATTGCCGGAATTCCCGATTGCTTCGGGACAGAAATTCCCTTTCATCGGATATCCCAGCCAGTTTGGAGATGTATTGTTTATAGCCGATCACTCCCCCAACCATGCTGAAGAGCGACGGAATCAGCAAGAGCCATTCCTCAAGCACAGCTATCCCCCTTTCATCCGGGATCTTTCGGACCTTTTTTCAAAGAACCCCTTGAGGAGAAGAAACTCCATTTCTTCCAACGGGCAGGGGAAAGAAAATAAGAGGCGGCGACGAGCAAGCCAACGGTTAAAAGGGCATAGGCCGAAACATACAGCCAATAGATGTCGATCCGCCACTGCTGGTCCAGTCCCATCTGATGCCCGTAAAAAACGGCCAATTGCGTAATCACGGGATGCAGGCCGGACAACAGTTCAATGGGCAGCGGTATATCCTGAAGGGAGGTGTCCAGAAACCGATCGTAAAACAGGGCGATGAGAAACAGCGCCACCGGAATGCCGACCAGAATCAGTGCCACCGCTCCGTAGGTGGTCACCATCGCCACGCCGGTCCGGCGGATCAGACTGGAAAAAAAGATGCCGAGCCCCCCCAGAAAGCAGACCGTAACCAGCAGATGGAGGAAGGTGTAAAGGAGCTCCCCCGGTGAAATGCCTCCGAACAGAAATACGGCGGTGTAAAGGGGAAGGGAAGCGATGATCAACAGGAACACGAAGGCGAGGGATGCACACCATTTGCTGAGGATGATCCCGCCGGATGAAAGGGGCATCGTCAGCAGCACGGACAGGGTTTGCCGCTCCCTTTCCCCGCTGATCGTCCCGGCGGTCAAGCCCGGCACGACGAAGGAGAGGACGAGCAGCTGGATCAGCGCCAACCCCATAAGCAGCATCCGGTTCATCTCCGGATCGAGAAAATCCTTTTTTTCCTGCAGGATCAACATATAGGTGAAGATCAGCAGCCCCATTGCGCCCAAGTAGAGGAATAGAATCCAGGGCGTCCGGGCAAATCGCATCCGCTGGCGAAATTCCTTGTTCAACACCGGATCATCCCAAACCCGCGACCATCGATTCATGGGCGCTCGTCCTCCCCGTTTCCCGCGATTTTCAAAAAAACCTCCCCGATATCGGTGGCGGTCTCTTCAAACCGGTAAATGGAGATCCCTTCGGCGATCAGGCGGGATAAGAGCTCCGCCTGACGATGCTCATCCCCCTCCAGCTCCACCGTCAGCTTGCGCCCTTCCACACGGAGGGAGGTGATCCCCTCCTCCTTTTCCAGTCGTTTCACGGCTCGCTCCGCATCCTCCAGCAAATGAATCTCCACTGTCCGACCGGCGGCCTGATACCGATTCATGATCTCCTGCACATCCCCGTCAGCCACCAGCTTCCCCTGTTCCATCACGCCGATGGCATCGCAAAAGCCGGCCAATTCCGGAAGAATATGAGAACTGATCAAGATCGTCTTCCCCATCGCCTTCAACTCCCGCAGGATCGACCAGAGCTCGATCCGGGACCGGGGGTCCATTCCGGAAGCCGGTTCATCCAGGATGAGAAGCCGCGGTTCGTGCACCAGGCAGCGGGCCAGTCCCAACCGTTGCTTCATTCCCCGGGAAAGGTGATCCACGTAGGTATCCCGTTTATCCGTCAAGCGGACCAGCTCCAACAGCCGGATTATAATGCCCTCGCGCCGGGACGGCTCGATCCCGTACCCGGCAGCGAAAAAGGCGAGATACTCCTCGGCGGTCAACTGATCGTACACTCCGAAAAAGTCGGGCATATAACCGATGATGCGCCGTACCTCATCGGGATGTTCCCTCACCTCCCATCCGCCGATCCACGCCTTTCCCTCGCTCGGCGCGAGCAATGTCGCCAACATCGCCATGGTCGTCGTCTTGCCGGCGCCGTTGGGACCGATCAGCCCGTAGGCCGTCCCTTCCCGCACCATTAGATTGAGGGATTGGACCGCCTCCACACCCCCAAACCGCTTGGACAGGTTCGCTGTTCGAATCATTGCACCACCCGCCCTTCCACTTCGAGAAGAGGCTTCTCCCCGGACCCGTCCACCAACATCACGACACGGTTGAAGGGGGAGACCAATGCAGACAGCTCCTCCGGAGACAGATCGGGAAGACGAGCCGCCTCCACCCATCTTCCCCTGTTCCAGTCGTACACCGCCGCATGTTCCTTCCCGGCGGAAACCTCCATCCGGAGCGGCTCCCATTCCGACGGTGCGGAGGGAAGATCATAGGCGATCATCTCCGGACTCGCCCAGCCTTGATCCTTTGGAGGCCGGGGCATCAGGGGCTTCTCCTCCACATATCGGAAGGGAAGGGTACCCCGGGACCACAGGAGCCTATTCCCTCTTTTGATGGGCTCCACTTCGAGACGTCCCAACACCATTGTCAAGTTTTCCGAACGTGTTTCATATCCCTGAACCTCGTAGGAGAAGACCGGCTCTTCCGTCCAGCCCGTCACCCAATATCCCGTCACCAGGTCCTGCATCAATTCCTCCCGCGTCTGCTCCCGCCTCCGTTCCATCTTCTGTTGCCTCATCTGTATCAGCTCCGGTTTCAACAAGTCCGGAAACTCATTTTGAATCCCCAGGGAGACATCCTCCGCCTTCAATGTCCGGGTCTCCCCGGGAGCGAGGGAACCGACCCGGTAGACGCGATCTCCCTGGATCAGATTGACATCCCGAAGGAAAAGACGGGTTCCGTTTTTCACTTCCCAGCGCCAGGCCCCATCGCGAAACGTGGCAACGGCGCGAAGATCTCCTCCCAGGGAGGCCGTCGTTTCCACGGAGATCTCGCGGGGCGCCCAATAAGGCACATCGAAAAAGGCCACCGACGGCCGGGTGGAGACGGCTGCCTCGGAGCGGCTTTGTTCCCTTTGGGACAGAGGCCACAGCCAGAGGTTGGATTTCCCGTTCAGCCGGTATGTACCCGCCCCCTGGCTCCAAAATGCGGAAACCCCCTGAACGCGCGCTTCGCCCGAATCCTTCGTCTCCACGTAGGCGAGGTTGTGGACCAACACATCGCTTCCCCGGGTGATCTGGCCGTAGGCATAAATCCCCAGGGAAACGACGATTCCCAGGGACGGAATGACCCACCAAGCCCATTCCCGCCGGTTCAGCCGGTTGAGAATCCAAAAGACCCCCGGACCGATCCCCAACGCATAGACCAAAAAAAGCGCCGCCATCACGGAAAGACTGGGAAGCCGCAGGGGCGGTAACTGCATGAGCACCTCTTCCAGGGACGCAACGCTGGAAACGAGGTTTCCCAATCGAAGCACCGCTCCGTCCCCTTTACCCAGAAACAGCATCTCCCGCCACAGCCGCTGGTTTCCGGACCATTCGGCCAAGGGCGGGGCTGTCAGATCATAGGCGGCATATATCACCACTCCCGCTCCGGCCGGACGTCGGGCCAGCAAGGGGAGATCCCCTGCGGAGACTATCGCTTGTCCCCCGTCAGCCAGTCGGACGCGGCTGATGGTCAGGGGGGCGTTCAGATCGGGGACGTTACCCCAGCGGCTGAAGGGCTTCAGATCCTTCAGCGCCGCCTTCCCCTTCCCCTTCCCCTGCACCGGAAGGATCGAACCCAGTTTTCCGGGGGACGAAGCGGAGGAGGGGCCCGCCACCACCAACAGACCGCCCTCCTCCACCCAGCGGCGGATCGCCTTTTGCCGGGACTTCCCGAGCGAATCGATTTCGATGCCGTTGATCACCAACACGTCCAGGCCGGACAAGCCCAGG
>JAJYSD010000170.1 GCA_021793745.1 Bacillota bacterium | reverse complement strand
GTGTTCCTGTGGCGCACCTACCGCGCTGTCCGCCTTTTCCAATACGAATTCGGCATGAAGGTGGATGGACGGGTGGGGCCGAAGACCAAGCGAATGTTGTGGAAAGCCACACGCAATTGGCGGCCCGGGAAGGAAGGGAAGGCTCAAGGCCAGCAGGCCCAGCCTAAGGCCCGCAAGGCGCCGACGGCAAAGCCGGTTCGTTCAGCACCGGGGATCTCCCAGCAGGATTTCGATCTGCTGGCCCGGGCAATCTATTCCGAGGCCCGGGGAGAGCCATATGTGGGACAGGTGGCCGTGGGGGCGGTGATTCTCAATCGCATCAACAGCGACAAATTCCCCGACACCATATCCGGGGTGATTTTCCAGCCGCAGGCCTTTGAAGCCGTTGCCGACGGACAAATCTGGATGGAACCCGATGAGACGGCCAAAAAGGCGGCGATCGATGCCCTGAACGGTTGGGATCCCTCCGGTGGCGCGCTGTACTACTTCAACCCCGACCGCGCCATCTCCAAATGGATCTGGTCTCGACCGCAGATCAAGCGGATCGGGAAGCACATTTTCGCCCAATGAGAACGATCAGCCCGCATCAAAAACCCGCTGGGGATCCGGCGGGTTTTTGGCGTATTGGATTTTCCAAGGTGGGCCTCCCGGAGTCGGCACGTTCTTCTCAAATCGGCGATTCTCCTGCGCTTGGTCGGAGCGGCCTTCCCGGCAGAGAAGATGTCACAGGGTCTGGTCGGGCACCTTTTCACAAAAAAATCTCCCGTTTCCGGGAGATGGTTCAGCTTTTCCTTTCACTGTTTTTCGGGACGACTGGTGATGCGCGCCTTGGTGGGAACCAAAAGGTCGATGATTCCGATCACCAACGCCCCGAGGAGTGCGCCCAGGAGTGTGACTCTGAGCCCCGGCACAAAGAACTGGGTGAGGTAAATTACAGCGGCGCTCACGATAAATCCGACGATACCACGGGCGTAGGGGGATACTTCCCGTCCCATGAACGATTCGATGATCCATCCCAGGATGGCGATAACCACCGCCGCCAACAAAGCGCTCCAAAATCCGGCGATCTGAAATCCGGGTACGATGGCGCTGGTGATCATCAGCACGATGGCCGCCACCACAAAGCGGATAATATGTCGGAGAATCGTCAAGTTCATCCCTCCTTTGGGTTTTAGTGTGGCTGTTTTCCGGACGGTTTATGATGGCGTGGGAGGAAGCCATCCCGACGGGTATCGTGGACAGGGAAGCGGCCCTGGGCTCACTTGCCAATTGCCGGCATACCCATTACACTTAAAGAGTCGCGGGATGCGATTTTGTCGCAACCCTCGGTTGCGTTGAACGGATACATGGTTCCCTGATCATGATGTGGCCGGTGAAGGGAGGAAGGGAATTGACGCCCAAAAGGGATGATCACCACTATTTTCGCCTTCTGGAATACGATACGATCATCGGTATGGTGGCTGAACATGCCGCTTCGACCCCGGGAAGGGAGCGGGTCACTTCCCTTCGCCCCCGCTTTGATTTGGAAGAGGTGCAGCGGGAGTTGTCCGCCACCCTGGAGGGGATGGATCTTTTGCGGTGGAAGGGTGCCCTCTCCCTCGCGGGGGTCCGGGACATCCGCCCTTCCCTTCGGCGCGCCCGCATCGGCGGTGTCCTGGAGGGGGAGGAGCTGATCGCGATCGCCGATACCCTGGCCGCCGGGCGAAAGGTTTGCGGCCAGATTGCGGACATCGAAGAGGAAGAGGCCCCCTTGCCCTACCTGAGGTCCCTGGCGGATCGGTTTGAAGGGATCAAATCCCTTGAGGACGCGATCCGGCGGTGCGTTGATGAACAGGGGGTGGTACTGGATCGGGCGAGTTCCTCCCTCGCCCGGGTTCGGCGATCGATTGAACGGGTCCAGCAGCAGGTGCGCAATGTTTCGGAGCAGATGCTTCGCAATCCCCACTATCAAAAGATGATCCAGGAGCCGATCATTACCGTGCGAAATGATCGGTATGTGATCCCGGTGAAGCAGGAATACCGGGGAGCCTTCGGGGGGATTGTCCACGACCAATCGGCATCGGGAGCCACCCTGTTCATCGAGCCGGAAGCGGTGGTTCAACTGAACAACCGCCTTCGGGAGCTGCATTTGGAAGAAGAACGGGAAGTGGAGCGCATCCTGAAGGAGCTCTCCGCCCGGGTGGGAGATGCGGTCGATGCCCTGACGATCAATATCGAAGTGCTGGCCGAGATCGACCTGATTTTGGCCAAGGCTCGATTTGGCCGGCAAATTCGCGGAGTGGTTCCTGTCATCGACCGGGACGTTTCCATCCGCCTGAAGCGGGCCCGCCATCCGCTGATCCCTTCGGATGAGGTGGTGCCGATCGATGTGGAGCTGGGAGATCCCCATCGGGTGATGGTGATCACCGGTCCCAACACCGGGGGAAAAACCGTTTCCCTGAAGACGGTCGGCCTCCTGGCGTTGATGGCCCACACCGGATTGCCGATTCCCGCGGAAGAAGGAAGCCGATTCCCGCTATTGAGCGGTGTCTTCGCTGACATCGGCGATGAACAGAGCATTGAACAAAGCTTGAGCACCTTTTCCAGCCACTTGACCCACATTATCCGGATCCTGAAGGCGGTGGATGGACGGAGCCTCGTATTGTTGGACGAGTTGGGAGCGGGGACCGACCCTTCGGAGGGAGCCGCCCTGGCCGTCGGCATTTTGGACTATCTCCTGGAGCGGGGATGTCTGGTGGTGGCCACCACCCATTTCAGCGAACTGAAGGTATTCGCCCATGCTCGCCCCGGGGTGATTAACGCCAGCGTCGAGTTCGACGTGGACACCCTGCGTCCCACCTACCGTTTGCTGGTGGGGATTCCCGGAAAGAGCAACGCCTTCGCCATCGCTGATCGGCTGGGATTGCCCCCGGAAATTATTGACCGGGCCAAGGCACAGCTTTCCGACGACGAAAACCGGCTGGAGGAGATGATCGCTGCCCTGACCGCTGATCGGCGGGCGGCGGAGGAGGAAAGAAAGCGGGCGGAGCAGTTGAGAAGGGAAGCCGAGTCCCTCCATGCGGACCTGAAGAAAAAGATGGAGGATTGGGAGGAGGCGAAGGGGCGTCTCCTCGAGTCGGCGCGGCGGGAAGCGCGATCGGTGGTCCATCGGGCGGAACGGGAAGCGGAAGCGCTCCTCCGCCAGCTGCGTGAGTGGGCCCGAAGGCGGCCGGATCAACTGAAGGAACATCAGTTGATTGAGGCGAAAAAGCGGTTGGAGGATGTCGTTCCCGAAATGACGCTGCCCACCCGTTCCCCGGAAACAGGGGATCCGAAACGGCCGCTGAAGGTCGGGGATCAGGTGCTGGTCCGGACGCTGAATCAGAAGGGGGAAATTTTGGAGGATCTCGGAGCCGGGGAATACCAGGTGCAGGTCGGCAGCCTCAAAATGAAGGTCGGTCGGAACGATTTGGTGTGGGTCCAATCCGGGGAACCGGTTCGGGAGCCATCGCCGAAAAAGGCCACCTCCGTCCGGCGCACTTCGGAGGATGTCCGGCCGGAATTGGATCTGCGGGGAAAAATGGTGGAGGAAGCCATTTTTGCGATCGACAAGTATTTGGATCGGGCGATTTTGGCCGGTTACCGGGAAGTGTATTTGATCCACGGCAAAGGGACCGGCGCCCTCCGGGCCGGAGTTCAGCAGTTTTTGCGGAACCATCCGCGGGTGAAGAGGTACCGGCTGGGAGGGCACGGGGAAGGCGGTTCCGGCGTCACCGTCGTCGAGCTCTAGGAACCCAGGAACAATACGGCTTTGAGGTGGACTGGAAATGGATCATTTGCCCAAGATTCTCGGATCGATTGCCCTGCTTTTTTTTCTGATCGGCCTCATCTGGTTTTTCCACAATGCGATGTGATCGGACGGACGCCAGTCGAGGAGCCGCCGGTTCCGCTTTCCCGAAGCGGGCCCGGCGGCTTCGTCCTTTTTTAAAAGGAGATCAGTTATTTTAAGAATGATCCGTTAATAAGATGGTGGCGGAGGTTTCATACTCTGATGCGCGGGCTCGTCAAAACGGGTTCGGGAAAGGGGAGCAGCGTTTTTGCGGAAGCCCTCCATTGCTTTTCAAATTTTGATAAAGAGGGATGTCCAGTGTTTAAGAATCGCCACCTTCGGATGCATCTGCTTCTGATCGGGTTGTTGCTGTTGACGGCCTGTGCCCCTTCATCGGCGGGGGAGGGGCGGGAATACCCCCGTCACCCCATAACCTACATGATCCCCTTTGAGCCGGGGGGACAATCGGATATCGAGGCCCGGAGACAGCAGCCGGTGTTGGAAGAAGAGCTGGGGCAGAAGGTTGTCATCACCTATAAGCCGGGAGCCGGGGGTGCCGTCGGCTGGTCGGAGCTGGTCCGCCAAAAGCCGGACGGATACTACATGGCGGGGATCAATATCCCCCATATCATTCTCCAGCCCCTGGCCAATGACGATACGGGCTATCGGACGGATCAGATCGAACCGATCGTGATTTTCCAATCGACCCCCGTGGGTCTGGCGGTGCGCAAGGACAGCGGAATCCGATCCCTGGAGGAGTTTATCGAAAAGGCGAAGGAGAAACCCGGGGCGATCACCGTCGCGGGATCGGGCACCTAGATCGG
>JAJYSD010000169.1 GCA_021793745.1 Bacillota bacterium | reverse complement strand
CCTCCGCGTCGATCACGAACGTGGCGTCGGGCAGGAAGTCGATGATGGCCTCCATGCGCTTCTGCGATTCGCTCAGGGCGAGTTCCGCCCGCCTGCGCACCGTGAGGTCCCGGATCGACTCGATCGGGGAAATGTATTCCGCATCGACGATCAGGGCTTTGCTGTCGCTGTGGTTGAGGATGTAGGCGATGTCATCGGCGGAGAGGCGATAGTTCACCGGAACGGCCACCGCACCGATCTGGCCGAGGCCGTAGAAGGATTCCAACAGCTGATGGGTGTTGGTCATGATCAGGGCCACATGGTCGCCCTTGCCGATTCCGGCCGACAGGAGCGCGTTGGAGAGGCGGTTCACCCGCTGGTCAAATTGCCGGTAGGTCAATCGTTTCGCTCCGTCGATCACGGCCACTTTCTCCGGATAGTACTTCACAGCCCTGCGCTTCCAATCGAGGGGGGTGAGGGGGGTGATCATCCACAGCACACTCCTTGAATGATGATGGTTGAATATTTTTGAAATTCAAGCCCATAAAAGGGCGAACGGCCCTGACGAAACGAAATCCCCTGAAACAGGATGATCCGTCGCTATTTTCATTGTAGCCCGACGCCATCCATGGCTCAATATTGCTTCGGTGTCCAGACCCTCCGGGGCGGGCCTGGAGCAGCCGGACCCTCCCGGCCACCCCCAGGCTAACGGGTCCCGTCGGAAACGGTTTCAGCCAACGAACATCACCCGGTCCATTTCTTTTCGCTCTCGCCGCGGCCTCCTGACGCACTTCGCCGGGAGGCGAATCCGCTCCGGTCCTTCGAGGAGAAGTCGAACGGGGAAATCGAAAAAAGCGGCGGAAGACCGCCGCAGGCGATGGACAGCTATCACGAAATGCCCCTGGCATAGGAATATAATTGATACCCTCCATCCAGGTTTTTCACCCGAAAACCGTTCTCCGTGAGGATCCGGGCCGCCAAGTAGCCCCGCAACCCCACTTGACACATGACGCAAATCGTCTTGTCCTTCGGAAGCTCCGCCAGCCGGTCCCGCAGCTCGTCCAGGGGGATGTGGATCGCCTCGGGAATCCCTCCGCTGACCACTTCCTGGCGGTTGCGCACATCGAGCAGAAGGCCGCCGCCGGCCAGGTGATCCTCCAACTCGTGCCACTGGAGAACCTCCACCAGCTGATCGAGGATGTTAGTCGCCGCATAACCGGCGATATTGACCGGATCCTTCGCAGAGGAAAAGGGCGGTGCATAGGCGAGTTCCAGATCGGGCAGTTCCCGGACCGTGATCCCCCCCTTGATGGCCGTCGCGATCACATCAATCCGCTTGTCGACCCCCTCCTCGCCGACGGCCTGGGCGCCGAAAATCCTCCCCGTCTCCCGATCGAAGATCAGTTTTAACGCCAGCGGAGTCGCGTTCGGATAATAGGCCGCATGACTCGACGGAAACACATGGACCGCTTCATAGGGGACGCCCAGCCGCTTCAGGGTTTTTTCGCTGTTGCCCGTCGTCGCCGCGGTCATCCCGAAAAGCTTCACGATGGCGGTGCCGAGGGTGCCCGTGTACTGCGCGTCAAAACCGTGAATGATATCCGCCACCAGACGTCCCTGCCTGTTGGCCGGCCAGGCGAGGGGAACGTGGGAGGCAAGTCCGTGAATATAATCCTTCACTTCGACGGCATCGCCGATGGCATAGATGTTCGGATCGGAGGTTTGCAGCCGCCGGTTCACCTGGATGGCGCCGCGAACCCCCAGCTCCAGGCCGGCCTCCTTGGCCAGCTCGCTTTCCGGTTGTACCCCGACCGCCAGGATGATCATGTCGGTTTCAAGGGTTTTTCCGCTGTTGAGCCGCAGGAGTCGGCCCTCCTTCTCCAGGGCCTCCGCCCCGTCTTTCAAATACAGTTGAATACCGCGCCCTTGCAAATAAGCATGGATCAGGGCAGCCATTTCGTAGTCCAAGGGGGGCAGCACGTGATCCGCCATCTCCACCAGCGATACCTTCACGCCGCGCCGGGCCAAATTCTCCGCCATCTCCAGACCGATGAAACCGCCGCCGATCACGACCGCGCTGGTGGGCCGCTCCTCCTCGACATAAGCCTTGATGCGATCCGCATCGGGAATGGTCCGAAGCGTAAACAACGCCTTCGCCCGGTCCATCCCCTCCAGCGGCGGCAGGATCGGCCGGGCGCCGGGAGATAAAATCAATGTGTCGTAGGATTCTTCATACTCCTCCCCCGTCCGGAGATCTCTGGCGACCACCCTTTTCCGCTCCCGGTGGATGGCCCTCACTTCGGTCCGAATGCGAAGATCGAGATTGAAACGCTTCGACATCCCCAAAGCGGTTTGAAGCAGGAGTTGACTCCGATGCCGGATGACGTCGCCGATGTAATAGGGCAATCCGCAGTTGGCAAAGGAAATGTACTCCCCTCGTTCGAACAGAACGATCCGATACTCCTCACTCAACCGGCGCAGGCGGGCCGCCGCCGTCGCACCCCCTGCAACACCGCCGACGATGACGATCTTTTTCATCGTTTTCCCCTCCACCCTTCTTGACAATCCCCATCAGCCCCGCCGCATCACCGATTTCACTTCTCCTTTTCCACGGGACATGTGCGGACGCCGCACAGGGAATACAGGGGACACCGACCCACAGCCGCCGTCAACAGCGGAACCAGGCCGAGCAGACCCCACCACTTGAGATTCCCTTCAACAAACAACAGCATAGACAGGAGAACCAGGCCGATGAGGATTCGAATCCACCGATCGACACGCCCCACATTTTTGCCCATGTGATCTCACTCCCTCATCCAGGATAGGATACCCCCTATCCTATATGTTGAAGGTCCGATTCCGCCGTGTCAATCGGTTTCACCGTTTCTCAAAGGAGCTGTCACGCAATCGCATCAAAGCTTTCATAAAAACGCCCCAAAAAAAGAAAGGCCGCCTCCATCGGCCTTTCCAGGCAGTTGACAAAGGTGGAGAGAGCGATTTTCCCTCGACTCCATGCAGGGGACAAGTCGCTCGGCGGATAGTCGCCTCCCGACTCCGAGCTTTTGAACGCCCTGATCCCGAAAAGCCGTTCCCACCGACCGTTGAACATGCCTTCGGACTCACTCCAACCGCTCCGCCGGGACCAGCACCCGCCCGTCCTTCACCCTCAGCAAGCCGCGGGCGGTCAAACGGGCTTGGGGCAGATGGGTGGAGGAGAGGAACAAAAAGGTGTAAATCGGATCGTGGAAGGGATGGCCGAAGACCTTCAGCTCCCGGGTCAATTCCTCCGTCAGTGCGATCAATTCGTCCACCGGCCGCTCACTCATCGCTCCACCGATCGGCAGGGGCAGGTTGAAACGCTCCGCATCCCCCTGAATCCAGACAATCCCTCCCCCCTGTTCCAGCGCCCGGTTGGCGGCCCGGGCCATGGCGTCGGGCCTTTGACCCAACACCAGCAGATCGCCGGAACCGTTATAGGTGGAGGCCAGCCCGTCGATGCCCCTGCCGAAACCCCGCGGGACCCCCCGGGTGATCCAGGTGCCGTTGCGGTCGACCAGGTGGACCAACAGGCGATCATCCTCCGGCGGAAGCTGAACCCGCCCCCCGCAGACGGGCAGAGGCTCTTCGGTAACCCGCGTAATCACCGGGTTGAGCAGCTGCAGAACCGGGTAAGAGGCACCCGGCTCGAGGCGGAGGGCGAAATCCCCCTCATCGGCCCGCCAGGAGTAGGAGGTGACGAGCTTTCCGTACCGGCTCCAATCGATGGAGGGGAGCGGGACCAGCAGGGTGCCCGCTTCGGCAACCAACCGGCCGCCGGCGATCACCTGCACCGGCGTCGGTTGGTCCAGGCCGGAAAGCACGTTAATGTCGGCGACGCGGCCCGGAGCGATCCCGCCCAGATGCTCATCCAGCCGATAATAGACGGCCGGGTTGATCGTCACCATCCGATACGCCTCCACCGGATCGCAGCCCGTATCCAAGGCGGTTTTTACCAGATAATCGACATAACCGTGCCGCAGGTAGGCCGGCGTGGGGCCGTCGGTGGTCATCATCAGCCGGTGCCAGGGCACGTTTTTTTCCTGCAACAGCCCGGCAAGCAGTGTCGGCAAATCGGGGCGGAGGGAACTGTGGCGCAGGGTAGTCATATACCCGAGGCGCAACCGGGTCCACACCTCGTCCGGAGTGATCGGCTCGTGATCCCCCGTCACCCCCGCTGCCGCCAAGCGGGCCAGGGTCTTATAGGAAGAGCCCGGAGCATGCCCTTCCACCCGCTTTCCCATCCCTCTGGCATCCTCAACCCACCCCGCCATCCGCGCATCCCCGGCCAGCAGGGCGGGCCAGGCGGTCAGCTCACCGCCCTGCAACACCCGTGGGTGGGAGAGCAGGTCCCGCACCCGGTCGCGGGAAAACAACTCCGCTTCATTGGGCAGCGTCGCCTGGGAATCGAAGCGGGCCCACCAATACAGATGGACCGGCAGTCGGCTGAGCTCCTCCACCAGGGAGAGGAATTGGCCCGTCTCCATCCGACTGAACAGAAACAGATTATCGCAGATCATCGCCGTCGTCCCGAGGGGCAACACCTTTTCCGTCAGCGTCACCGGATGATACAGCTGAAAGGGATGGGCATGGGGCTCGATATAACCGGGAACAACACCCGCCC
>JAJYSD010000168.1 GCA_021793745.1 Bacillota bacterium | reverse complement strand
TCATTTATGTTACTATCGACGTGATTCCGGATGACACCGGATGGGAATCCGTAGGCTAAAGGAGGTTGCTATGAAAACCTTTAAGCGCTTCAGGAAAGGATTGCTGTTGGGAGCACTGACGCTGGCGATGTCTTTGTTTGTTCCGGTTGGGACAAGCCATGCGGCTCCATCCGCCGACGCCCATAACATGATTCGGAGCATCTTTAACCGAGTCGGATTGAAATATGAGGCTCCGAAGGCGAAGCCCGAAACGCCTTCGAAGGAGGAAGTGAATCCGGCGCCGGCGCCGCCCCAGGAAGAGCCGAAGGAAGAGCAGCAACCGACCGAATCCGAGCAAGCCGATGCTTCCGCCCTGGCGGACCAGATTATCAAAACCGGCGAGAAGTACATGGGAACCCCTTACAAATACGGAGCATCGTCGAATCAGACGAACTATTTCGATTGTTCCTCCTTCGTCCAGCGGGTGTTTAAGGAGAACGGGATCAACTTGCCCCGCAGTTCTCGACAGCAGGCGAAGGTGGGCACCCATGTTCCCAAAAGCCAACTCCAAAAGGGAGACCTGGTTTTCTTCACCACGAGCCGTTATCCCGACCGGATCAGCCATGTGGGCATTTATGCCGGGAACAACAAGATTTTGCACACCTGGGGTCCCGGCGGTGTCCGCTACGATGACATGAACGGCATGAAGTGGCTGCGGGAGAGCTACGTCACCGCCCGTCGGGTGATCGAATAAGGAATATCGGTTGTTGAAGGATGAAGAGCCCCCTTTCCCTTCCCGGGACAGAGGGCTCGATTTGTTTGGGTGATGCATGCTGAAGGCATGATCCGCCGGATCGTCTCAGGCGCTGTTGGCTGTCCCCCAGGGGACTTCGTCCGGGTTCCAGTCGCCTCCGGCCAAGCAGAGGGTTTGTTTGCCGGTGGGCCCCCGGATCAGCCGAAAGGCCACCAATCCACAGGAGAAACACAGCTTTAAGCTGGGCGTGTTGTCGCAGGCGACCCGGGTGTACACCTTTTTCAGCGACTTCAGCGAATGATTCAATAACCGCTCACCGACCCGCCGCTTTCGGTAATTCGGATGGACGACGATGAAGGACTCTTCCAATCCGTAGCGGCCAAAGGCGATCACTCCGACCAGCTGCCTTTCTTCCGTCGCGATGGCCACCCAGGTTCCTTCCGTCCACCGGGTGTTGGGAAGTTGATAAAACCAGCGGAGGGCCCGGTGGGTGATCCGGCGGTCCCCGTATTTACGGCAAAAGGCGAGGAGTGAAGTCCGGATGGCGGCCATTCCTTCCGGCGTCAACACTTTGATCCTCACGGAGATGCGCCTCCCTTTCCCGAAACGCCCTGAAAACCGCTCAGTCTCAGGAAGTATTGGATCAGCCGCTTCAGAGACCGCTGTCGGATTCGGGGCTCATCAAATTTCATCGGTTTGGCGTTGGCCTCGAAAAACCACAATCGGCCGCTCTTCTCGATGCCCATGTCGATCGACATCTCCCCGAGGCGTTCGCCCTGGCTTCGCTCGATTTGGCGGGCGATTCGCAGGGCGGTCCCCTCAATTTGTCGGGTGACGTCCCGGTGGCGGTCTCCAAAGACGGTCTTCAGGACGAACTGCGGATCTTCGATGGAACCGCCCATCGGCACGTGGGTGGAGATGGCTTCCGGGCCGGCCACGCGGATGCCGATTCCCGTTACACCCCAGTTGCCGTTTCCCCCCTTCTGCAGAAGTATCCGCAAGTCGAAGGGGCGTCCCTTAAAGGTGGCCAGGGGGATGCCCTGCTGCCATACATACGAACGGGTTCCAACGATCCGCCGGAGCAGCTTCCACAAGCTTTCCGCATCGCTTGCCGGGATCCGCTTTTTGCCTTTGAGGGTTTGGAGCACCACTTCGTATCCCGGCTTGTTTCTCGTGATGCGGATCATCCCGTTGCCGGCCAATCCATTGTTGGGCTTGAGATAGATGGCGGAAAATTGCTTCAAGCCGTTTACCGGTGGCCGGTGGGAATCCCATCGTCCGGTCACCGGTACCAGTTTCGACAGCTCGCCCGACTGACGAAGGGACTGGTAAAGGGACCATTTGTTGAAAAAGCCCGGGTTAAACAGGGGAATCCGCAGGGTTTTTCCCAGGTATCGCAGGGCCTGTTGTTCTCCTTCCCGCTGCTCGGCGTCCCGGGTGGGGATGCGGTTGTAAACCACGTCCGGCAGGGGAAGGGTTGCGGGAACAAATCGGTCGCCGGTTTTTGAGGGGCGGTGGATAAAACCGCGCACCGTCGATCTGCCCGGTTGAATTCCGCTGGGGGTGAGGACGAAAATCGTGACGCCCATTTTTCTCCCCATGCGAATCAAGTCGATGAAATTGCTTCGGTTTCCGCGAAAGGTGCGATTTCCGTCGGAGGTCAGGATGGCGATGAAGGGGCCTGCCTGATAAGTTCGGGGATGGGTTTGCTGGAGTCGGACCGGCAGACAGGTGGCGGACGGTTGAAGGCTGTGGCCCTGGAGCACGGGAACTTCCACCGTCAAGCGCCCGCCCAGGATCAGCCGAAGCGGACCCTTAGACGATAGCCCTCCTCGCCGGTGATAAGGGATAAAGGCCGCCGGTTTCTTGGACCCGTGATAGACCAGCCAGCCCGCGGTGGAATACCTCACGGTGTACCTCCTCCCTGTCAAAGGAAATTGGCCAGTTTCAGGCTGTATTCGGTGATGCACTTGGCGGAGCGCCAGCCGGCCTGGCGTAGACTCGGGTGGTGGAAAATGTGACGTCCCGGTTTGGAATTGACCTCAAACAGCCACACCCGTCGATTCCGATCTACGCCGATGTCCATGCCCAGCTCCCCCAGGGGGCCGTTTACCTGGCGCTCCAGGGTTTTGGCGATGCGAATGGCGGCATTGCGAATGTAGGCCTCCACCCTCGGCCCATCCATTCCGAATACTTTATACAGCAGCTCCGAGGCGGAGAGCAGGGATCCGCCGGTACGGACGTGCGTGGTGACGCTTCCTGGGCCGGCGGCCTTTGCGCCGATTCCGACGATCTGCCATTCCCCGGTCCGATCCTTGTGCATGTGAACCCGAAAGTCGACGGGACGTCCCTGGTATTTGATCAGTCGGATGCCCTGTTGAACCAGATAGCGGTGAATTCGGGATTTTTGGTTACCAAAGGCGTAGCGGATCAGCTTTTCCAGTGAGCGGAAGCGGTGCAGAATGTTTTTGTCCCCGTTTCGGAACCGGCAATAGTACCCTCCATCCGGATCCCGGGTGATTCGAAAGATTCCCAGCCCCAGACTCCCCCCGCTGGGTTTTAAATAGATCATCCCGTATTTGTCGATCATATGGCGAATCGTCTCGATGGAGGGGGAGAGGGAGGTTTCGGGAATCAGATCATAGGTATCCGGATGCCGGAAAAGCCGCTCGTGAACCGTCCACTTATTGAAAAAGCCCTGGTTAAAAATCCGGGTGTGCCCCAGGCGAATTAACCGCTCACGGCAGGCCTGGACGTGGGGAAGGGATTCGGATTTCCGGTTGGGCACCCGTTCGTAGATCACGTCGGGAAACGGAGCGGTCATCCGAACCCACCCCCACTGCCCCGAGGAATTTTTTCGATAAAACCAGCCGGTAATCGTCCGATCGGCCCAGTTCACCATCTCCGGAGAAAAGACATAGAAGTAGGGTTTTTCCTCCGCCCCCGCCAGGATGAATTGACGGAACAGGGAAGAACGACTGCCGAAGGGCTGGGACGGCGAGCGGGTGTAGCCGGTGGTCAAAATGGCCAGGACCGGACCGAGCCGCAGTTTACGGTTTGCAAAGGAAGCCCGGGTTTCACCCAGGTAGGGAATGGACAGCTGGCGGACGATCGATGGGGGGAGGTAGATCACGGGTTCCCGTCCGCGAACCCCGACGACGCGGCTGATCAACATTTTGTTACCGAGGCAGATTTTGATGGATTGACCGTGGATGCATCCCCACCGATTCATCAGGACACTCGAAAGGATGACCGCTTTGGTGGGGGCGTTGGGTATGAGGCGAATTTTGCAGATGATGGAGTCCATGCCTTACCCTCCTGTTTGCCTGTTGAGAATCGCTTGGGCCACTCGGATGGGAAGCAGGGTCGCCTGATGGAAGACCTCCTTCTGTCCCGAGAGGACAAAAACGCTGCGGCCCGGCTTGGAATTGACCTCCAACAACCAAATGCGGCCGTCGGTATCGATGCCCACATCCAGCCCCAACTCCAGGAGACGTCCGTGGTGGCGTTCGATGTGCGGGGGAACGACTGCCGCCAGCCAGCGAATTTTTTCCATGATGTCGCTTACCTGATCCCGTTGAAAGTGGCGAAGTAGAAAGGGCACCGCCTTTTCCGCCCGGCCCCCTCCATGCAGGTTGGAGGTCAGGCCGTGGGGCTTTCCGGTGCGGATGGCCATGCCGGTCGTCTTCCACTCTCCTCTTTCGTTTTTCTGAATCAGCATGCGCAGATCGTAGGGTCTTCCCTCCGGGGTATTCAATGGGAGATAGGGCTGCATCACGTAGCGGGTATTGGCGACAAAGCGGTTTAACCATTGTTTCAAAGAGGATTCTTCCTTAAAGGAGAGGTGAAAGAGTCGCTTTTCCCGGGTCCGGCCGTGCACCTGATATCCCCCTGCGGTCTGCAGGATG
>JAJYSD010000167.1 GCA_021793745.1 Bacillota bacterium | reverse complement strand
GATACCAGAGTGTCGCCGGCCGCTGTGTGTTGGGATATCGGTAAATTCTTCGTTGAAAAAAGGGACCGGTTTCCCTGAACCCGCGGGTGAACCAAGCATCGGGATGACCGTCGCTGTCCGGAGGGGACACTACCCCATGGGCATGGACGACCGTCCTTACTTCCGGGTTTCCACGAGCTCCGTGAATGGTTTTATCGACCGGAAGGAGATGTCTGTCGGGAAGCTGATTCAGCCATAGCACCCGAACCGGTTCGTTCCTCCTCACTTCAATGGTGGGCCCTGGGTATTTCCCTTCATATCCCCAAATCCGGGTAGGCGGGAGATCGCGATGCAGCTTTTGGAAGGCTTCCATCATGCGAACCACGTAAAAGGTGAAATCGGGTCTGCGGGCGACCGGTTTTAAGACTCCCGGCACCGGAAGCGGATCGACAAAGGGCGTGAGAGCCTTCTGCAACAACATTCCAACCGCTCCTTTCTACATCGTTTTTCCTTCCAATTCATTCGTCATCCGCCTCCGGAGAAACGGACACGGAACCATCCGGGAAAAATTGGACTTTCGCTTAGGCGGCAGGGGGGATGTTCCCATCACAGTTTTGCTTGATTCCCATCACCGTTTGGGGGTAGCATTAGTAGTTGAGGTGATTGACGTTGGCAGAGCGAAAAACCGTCGTAGTGATGAAAGGTGACCAAACCGGGCAGGAGCTCCTGGAGGAGGCCCTTCGGGTGCTTCATCCCGATGTCATCCAATTTGAAATCGATTTCCAAACCTTCGACCTCAGCCTGGAAAACCGGCGAAAAACCAAGAACCAGGTGGTGTATGAGGCGGCCAAGGCGATGAAGGAAGCCGGCTTCGGCCTCAAGGCGGCCACCATCACGCCGGAGGAAAAGGGGGATGTGGGCAGCCCCAACGCCATCCTGCGCCGGGAGATCGACGGCAAGGTGATCGTCCGCACCGGACGGCGGATTCCCGGGGTGCGGCCGGTGGCCGGCACCTACGCCCCCATCTCCGTCATCCGGATGGCGGTGGGAGACGCCTACGGCGCCGAAGAGTGGCGCGAAGGGGAAGGCGTGGATGAAGTGGCATACCGCACGGAACGGATCGATCGGAAAACGTGCCGCGCCGTGGCGGAATTCGCCTTTCAGCACGCCAAGAAGATGAACGCCAAAGTGTTCGGCGGTCCCAAATTTACCGTCAGCCCCGTCTACGAAGGGATGCTGAAGGAAGAAATGGACGCCGCCAGCAAGCGGTATCCCGAAGTGCCCTACGAGCCGCAGCTGATCGACGCCACCTACGCCCTGCTCCTGAACAGCTCGGGCGAACCGATGGTGATCCCGGCCCTCAACCGGGACGGGGACTGCTTGAGCGATTTGGTCCTGCAGTTGTTCGGTTCCATCGCCGGCGCCGAATCGATCCTGCTCAGCTTCGATGAGGATTTCAACCCGCAGGTAGTGATGGCCGAAGCCCCCCACGGAACGGCACCGACGCTGTTCGGCAAGAACATCGCCAATCCGATGGCGATGATTTTGGCCGCCGCTTCCCTGCTCACCTATTTCAACGACCCCAAGGCATCCGCCGCATCCCGGGCCATCTATGAATCGACCATCGAGGCGGTTCGGGAAGGCACGCAAACCGCCGATCTGGGAGGCAGCGCCACCACCACCGAGTTCACCGACGAAGTGATTCAGAAGGTGCAAACCAAACTGGAAGTTTGGACGACCCTGCAAGGGTATTAAAACCTTCTCCAGATCCATCCCCTTGCTTTTCGCCAGATTTTGGGTAGAATTAACAGATAGGGGGCATCCGGCCTTTATCGGAAGCCGTTGGGGAAAACCGCGCCTATGTCACTTCGGGTCGTTGCAAACCGTATGGATCCTTTGCATACATGCTCCAATGACAAAAAACCTTCTCAAGCGCCTGCTCGAGGGATGAAAACCTCCCGATCACATACAATTCTTGATGGAACCCGTTTTCATCGAACGATGTGCAGACGAGAAGTGGGGGGTTGGAGGGTAGGATGGTATGACCGCAAAGCCCATGCGTATCTCGCAACGCATGGGTTTTATTGTCCGGCACAGGGGGATCTCTTCTGCCGTATACAGATAGAGGTATGGGGTTTTTTTGGGGGAACCGAAAGGGGGGGAGCTGTTTGCAGACGAAAAAATTCCAGTTGATGTGGAAATTGTGGCGGAAGAGCATGGGGAAAAAGTGGTGGATCCTCGTTTTGACCACGACCCTGCTCCTCATCGTCGGAGGCTGCTCCGCCGTCTTTCTGACCGGCGGTGTCTATGATTTGGAGTCGATGAAAAAAATGACCTTCGCCTCCACCTTGTACGACAAACAGAACAAAAAAGTGGTCCAACTCGGAGACACCCACTTTGAATACGTCAAACTGGAGGATATCAAGTCCGACCTGCTGATCCAAACCTTTGTCGCCGTCGAGGATCGACGATTTTACAGCCACAATGGCGTCGATTGGAAGAGCATCGGCCGGGCGACGGTTCGCAACCTCCTGGCCGGTGGCGCCGTGGAGGGCGGCGGAACCATCACCATGCAGGTCGCCCGGAACACCATCCTGAACAACCGGGACAAAGAGTTGAGCCGAAAGCTCAAGGAATCGTTGATCGCCTGGAATTTGGAACGCCATTACACCAAGGATGAAATCCTGGAAGCCTACCTCAATTACATCTACCTCGGAAACCAGGTTCGCGGCGTCAAAATGGCCGCCAAAATCTACTTCGACAAGGATATCACCAAAGAAGAGCTGGAACCCCATGAAATCGCCCTCTTGGCGGGTCTCCCCAAAGCACCGGGATCTTATAACCCTTATCTGCATCCCAAAAAAGCAAAAGATCGGCGGGATACCATCCTCGATGTGATGGAGGATACCGAACTGATCACCAAGGAGCAAAACAAAAAGTATCAGAAAAAGGGACTGGGCGTTAACCGGAAATATCTCTCCAAGTACAAGAAGAACAATGAGTATGCAGCCTATGTGGATATGGTGATCGATGAAGCGGCGGAACGCTACGGGATGGACGAACAGGAGCTGACCAGCGGCGCGTACAAAATTTATACCGGGTTGATCCCCTCGGCCCAAAAGAGCCTGGAAGACACATTGAAAAACCATCCCCTTCTCAAATCCCATTCCGGACTGGACGCCGGGGCGACGATCATCGATCCGAAAACCGGTGAAATCGCCGCTGTCGGCGGCGGACGCAACTATCTGAGCGGCTACCTGAACCGGGCCCTGCTGCCGAAACAGCCCGGCTCTTCCATCAAACCGATCAGTGTATACGCCCCTGCCGTCGAAGAAAAGGGATACACGGAATATTCCCAGGTGCTGGATGCGCCGATCACCGTCAACGGCTGGTCGCCGCAAAACTACTCGAGAACTTTTTCGGGTTGGGTTCCCCTCCGGACGGTGGCCGCCAAATCCCTGAACGCCGCGACCGTCCGACTGTTGCATGAAGTGGTCGGAGTAAAAACCGGTGCCGAATACGCACAAAAGATGGGACTGCCCATCAAAAGGGAAGACCGTTATCTGGCCCCCCTCGCATTGGGTGGACTCACCGAAGGCGTCAACACCGTTCAGATGGCGGGAGCCTACAGCACCTTTGCCAATGACGGAAAAATGATCACCCCCCACACCATTCGCAAGCTGGAATCCTGGGACGGAGACGAAATCAAACCGAAAAAGGAACCGGAAGAGCGAAAGGTATTCAGCCCACAAACGGCCCGGGTCATGACGAAAATCCTGAAGCATGTGGTCGATGGCGGAACGGGGCAGAAAGCCCGGATTTCCGGCTGGGAAGTCGCCGGGAAGACGGGAACGACCCAAAACTACAAGGAAGCCTGGTTTGTCGGCTACACGCCGCGCTTTGTGATGGCCACTATGGTATACAACGACAAGGGCAGCCACGTGCGATTGAGCGGCGGGGATTACCCCGCGCAAATCTTCCACCAGGTGATGACGGAGGTTCACTCCAAACTGAAGCCAGTCCACTTCGAGGAGCCGAAATCCACCAACAAAAGCCCCTCTTCCCCCGGCTCCAAGAGCCCGGGCTGGGATCCGAATCCGGGAAGATCGTCCCCCTCCCCCGGTCCGGGAACACAACCGCCCGATTCCAAACCTAATCAGCCAAATCCCGGGGACGGAAACACCGGCGGTAACCCCTCTCCCCCACCCCCCGACAATGGTGGTGATAGCGGTGGGGACGGCGGCGGAAACACCGGCGGTGATACCGGAGGAGGCGGCGGCAGCGGTGACAGCGGCGGCGATACCGGGGGAGGCGGCGGCAACGGCGGTGACGGTGGAGGGAATACCGGAGGAGACGGCGGAAATGATGTGGGAGAAAACATGAGGCGAAACGACGAGGACGCGGGGGATGCCCCCCCTCACCACGCGAAGGCCTGAAAATAAACAGGCAATTTAAGACGGGACCGTTTTCCTTCACCCCATTAAATGGTGAGCTTGGAGGAAAACCGGTCCCGTCGGCCCCAAAGCGGGCCTTCTTTTTTTTGATGCATTTTATCCCGCGAATCCAAATGTCCCGGGACAGCCGATTTCTTTTCCAAGTACCCAAGGCTCGCCCCCGTGAAGATCAGCTTGGCAAGCCTGCAATAGAATCAATTTCTCACGCCACGCGTCAGATGGT
>JAJYSD010000166.1 GCA_021793745.1 Bacillota bacterium | reverse complement strand
CTCATCCAGCCGAAAAATTCGCCGGGTGGTTATGATTGCGGGAGTTGCCCTGGTCATCCCCATTGCGGCTTGGGGAGCCTTTACGCTCTTAAAGGATGATTCTTCCGGGGAGGCATCGCCCCCGACCGCGGAGCAACAAAGTGAGCCGGAGGGTGTGAATGCCGAACCGCTGTCAGAACCGGAGGAGGATGCTTCGGCTTCCGGAGAGGGAGAGGCTGAGGTGACCCTGGTGGAGAACAGCGGCGGAGTCGCTCATTATCAAACCGCAGCGGGTGAGATGATGATCGAAATCGGGCCGGTCACCGATGTTTGTTGGGTGCAGGTTCGCGAAAAACGAGAGGGTGGAAACTATCTGAAGGATGTAACCCTGAGAAATAACGAGTCCTTTAAATATGAACATCCTGCAGAGGGGTCCTCCGAATTGTATATCGAACTGGGAGCCCCCCATGCAGTTCAACAAATCAAGGTGAACGGACAGTCCATCGATTCCTCCAAAATCATTCATATCGAACGGACCGAGTAAAGGCTTGAGAGCATCCGGGGCAGGGAGGGCCGCCGCGGTTTCCCTGCCCCAAAGCTCTGGTTTAAGACCTTGCGTAGGGTTCGGGATGCAAGGTCGGGAGGTGTCAGTCCATGTCCAATCCCATGGAAGAATTGAGGCGGGCGCGGGAAGCGGCCGGCCTCAGTTTAGAGGATGTTGAGCGCAAGATTCATGTGCAGTCCCGGTATCTGAAGGCAATCGAAGAAGGGGATTTTTCCGCACTGCCCGGATATTCCTATACCCGGGCGATCATTCGCTCCTATGCGCAGTGCCTGGGGGTTTCGTCGGCGCCGATTTTGCATTATTATGAAGAGCAATCGCAATCCTACACCACCGAGGTTTTGACGCCCGCGCGGCGTCCGCTTCCCAGTCGAAGGGATCGGTACGCGGCGAGGAAAAGCCGGAGCAAGGACCGGAAGCCGCCGTTTTGGACGAGACTGTCTTCGAAGAAATTATGGATTGGTTCCTTATCGTTGATTTTTCTATTGATCGTAACGTCTACGCTTTATTTTTTTGTTTCCTCCGGGGACGAACCGGCGCAGGAAGATGGGATGGCTTCCGTGGAGGCATCGCAGCCATCGGAAGAAGGGGCTTCATCGGGGGAAGATGCATCGCCGCCGGCGGCTCCATCCAAGGATGAAGCAGCGGTTACCGTTCGCCTGGTGAAAACGTCGGAGTCGAACGAGCACGGTGACGAATACGCCATCGACAATGCGGAGAAGGTGGTTGTCACCATCAAGGCTTCGGCCGAGAGCTGGTTTCGCGCCCGGGGAGGGGGGCCGACCAAAGCCGTCATGAAGGACGGATATATTCAGGCGGGAAAAACGGAAACCTTCACCCATTCCAATTGGATTTCCCTTCATCTGGGCAAGCCGGACAAGATCGAGTTATATGTCAATGGATACTTGATAGACACGGAAGGGCAGAAAGATCCCCAGACATACCAGTTCCGACTGAATCAAAAGGACGAAGGAAAGACGAAGAAGAATTCGTAGGAGCCGATGCACTTTTTGACATGTAGAATGGGCATCGTATATACTTACGGAAGAATCTCAGTGATGGTGCCCATTTTTTGGAGGAAATGCGATGCCGGAAAAAGTTGCGATTGTCACTTTGGGATGCGAAAAGAATCTCGTGGATTCCGAAATTATGTCGGGCTTGATGGACCGGGAAGGACACACGTTGGTGGATGATCCAAACGACGCTACCGTCGTGATTGTAAATACATGCGGATTTATCGATGCCGCGAAGGAAGAGTCGGTCGACACCATTTTGGATTTGGCTTCACTGAAAGAAAAGGGACGACTGAAAAGCCTGATCGTTGCCGGGTGCCTCGTGCAGCGATATAAAGAGGAATTGATGAAGGAGATTCCCGAGATCGACGGAGTCGTCGGTACCGGCGATTTTGGGAAGATTAACGAGGTGATCAATCAATCCCTTTCGGGACGTCGCCCGGTCATAGTGGGCAACCCCGTCTTTTCGTATGAAGAGGCTCTCCCGCGGAAACGGTTGACCCCTCGCCATTTTGCCCATGTCAAAATTGCCGAGGGTTGTGACAATGCATGTACCTTTTGCAGCATTCCCATGATGCGCGGGGCCCTTCGCAGTCGGAGTATCGAGAGCATTGTCAGCGAGGTGGAGCAGTTGGCTGCGGAGGGCGTGCGGGAAGTCAGCCTGATCGCCCAGGACACCAGCAACTACGGGGTCGATCTGTACGGCAGCCCAGCCCTGGCCTCCCTATTGAACCGTGTCTCCGAAGTGAAGGGGATTCACTGGGTTCGCCTTCATTATGTTTATCCAGGGGCTTTTAACGAAGAGCTTTTGGAAACGATCGCTTCCAACCCGAAGATCTGCAAATATATCGACATGCCCCTGCAGCACAGCGAGGATCGCATTCTCAGACGGATGCGGCGACCGGACAGACAGCGGGATATCCTGTCCCTGATTGAGAAGATCCGCAGTCGCATCCCGGATGTGGCGATCCGTACGTCGCTCATTGTGGGCTTTCCCGGAGAGACGGAGGAAGACTTTGAGAACCTGCTCCGCTTTGTCCAGCAGGTGCAGTTCGATCGGTTGGGGGTATTCACCTATTCCAAGGAGGAGGGCACACCGGCTTCCCGATTGCCTGATCACCTTCCGGAGGAGGTTAAGGAGGAGCGGGCCAACCGGCTGATGGAATTGCAGCGGCAGATTTCGAACCAACGGAATCAGCGGCATATCGGTCGGGACCTGGAGGTTTTGATCGAATCCTACGACGGACGAAACGATGTCTATGTAGGCCGTAGTCAGTACGACGCCCCGGAGATTGACGGCGAGGTATTTGTCCGTGGTCAACAATTGCCCATCGGCGAAGTGATTCGCACCCGGATCACCCACTCCTTTGAATTTGACCTCGCGGGGGAGGTTCTCTGACGTGAATTTGGCCAACAAAATCACGCTGGCCCGCATCTTTCTGGTTCCGGTGGTGATGTTCTTCCTGCTGGTGCGCTTCAATCTCGGCCAGTTTCAGTTTGGGCAGGGTGTGATCACCGTCAGTGAGATCATCGCCGCGCTGATTTTTATCCTGGCCGCCGTCACTGACGGGTTGGACGGATATATCGCCCGGAAACGGAAGCTCGTGACCAATCTGGGGAAATTATTGGACCCCTTGGCGGACAAGTTGCTGATCTCCGCCGCATTGATTTCGCTGGTGGAAATGCAGCGACTGGATGCGTGGGTGGCGATTGTGATTATCAGCCGGGAATTTGCGGTGACCGGACTTCGAATGATCGCTGCGGCGGAGGGCGAGGTGGTTGCCGCCAGCCCCTGGGGAAAGCTGAAGACGATCGTGCAGATCATCGCCATCGTCGCCCTGATGATCAATAATTTCCCCTTCTCCTCGGTGGCTTTTCCCTTCGCCAAAATCATCACCTGGGGCGCTGTGATTATCACCGTCTGGTCCGGCGTGGACTATTTTATCAAAAACTGGAAGGTGATCCGCTTTTCCAAACATCGGTGAGAGGCGGTGCCCGCCACGAAAAAGGTCCGCCGAGTCACGATAACAGGAGGATTGTATGCGCGCTGAAATCATTACCGTTGGAACGGAGCTGCTTCTGGGTCAGATTGTTGATACCCATTCCGCCTATCTCTCCCGTGCGTGCGCTGAACTGGGGATCAGTGTCTATTTTCACTCCACCGTCGGGGACAACCGGGAGCGGCTGAAGGAGACGTTGCGCTTGGCCGGCTCCCGGTCCGATCTGGTTTTGATCGCAGGAGGTCTCGGCCCGACCGAGGACGATTTGACCAAAGAGGCGCTCGCAGAGGTCCTGGGCTTGCCCCTGGTGGAACATCCCCCTTCCATCGCCAGGATCGAAGCCCTGTTTGCTCGGCTCGGCACATCGGTGCCGCCTGGGAACTATAAACAGGGTCTGGTGTTCGAAGGGGGAAAGGTTTTTGTCAACCGCAACGGGACGGCTCCGGGTGTGGCCGTCACCCACAGGGGGGTTACTTACCTTTTGATGCCCGGACCTCCCCGGGAACTGATCCCGATGTTCGAAGAGGAAGTGAAACCCTTTCTGATTTCCCTGCTGCCCGGTGAGGATGTGATCGTCTCCCGGGTTTACCGCTTTTTCGGGATCGGTGAGTCCCATCTGGAGGATCGGCTCAAGGATCTGATCCAAAACCAGGGAAATCCGACGGTTGCCCCTCTGGCTAAGGAGGCGGAGGTCACTCTGCGTTTAACGGCCAAGGCCGGCAGCGTGAAGGAAGCGGAGAAGCTGATGGAGCCTGTCCGACAGAAGATTCTTGAGCGGCTCGGCGGCTATTGCTACGGGGAAGGGGATTTGTCGCTGGAAGAGCTGGTCATCCGGCGTCTCCTGGAGCAGAAGCGGACTCTGGGCCTTGCGGAAAGCTGCACCGGCGGTCTGATCGCTCGAATGCTTACCACGGTTCCGGGGAGCAGCGGAGCGGTGAAGGGAGGCGTGGTCAGTTACACGTCGGAGGCAAAGGGAGGGGTATTAGGGGTTCCCTCCGCGGTGATGGAGCGGTTTGGGACCGTCAGCATGGAAACGGCCCTCGCCATGGCGGATCGCGCACGGGAAACGTTTGATTCCGATTTCGGCGTCAGTGTGACCGGTGT
>JAJYSD010000165.1 GCA_021793745.1 Bacillota bacterium | reverse complement strand
GGAATGGATCCGGCGCATTCCCGCCCACCATCCGGTGATTTCCGTTCCCGATCCCACCCATGCGGCATACCGGTTGACCCGGTGGCTCCGATCCCGATCAAAAGCCGTCTTCATCGGCGTAACCGGAAGCGCCGGCAAAACCACGACCAAAGAAATGATCGCATCCATCGCGATGCAGAAATACCGAACCCTGAAGTCCCGGGCCAACAACAACCTGTTTGCCTACATCCCCACCAATCTGTTTCCCCTGAATCCGACACATCAGGTCGTCGTCCTGGAGATGGGGATGGCCAGCCTTGGAAACATCCGTAAGCAATGCCTCTATGCCCAACCGTCCATCGGAGTGATCACCAATATCCGGGAAGCGCACGTGGGAAGCCTGGGCAACTCCCTGAAAAATGTGGCGCGAGCCAAACAGGAACTGATCGACGGCATTCGTCCCGGTGGAACCGTCATTCTCAATGCCGATGATCCGATATCCCGAAAGCTTTCCCTCAAGCGATTCCGTGGAAAAGTGATCACCTACGGGATGCGGAACCCGGCGACCCTCCGCGCCCATCGGATTCGGTTTGCGAGGAGCGGAATGTCCTTCCAGGTGGGCGGTCATACCTTCTTTATCCCTACCTGGGGGATGCATAACGTGTACAATGCCCTTGCAGCCATCGCAGTGGGTCGTCAACTGAACATTCCGATGGCCGCCATTCAACGAGGGTTGAGATCCTTCCGTCCCCCTTCCATGCGCCTGCAGCCACTTCGGGGAATCAAGGGATTTACACTGATCAATGACGCTTACAATGCCAATCCGAGCTCCATGATCGCCGGTCTGCATGTGCTCAAACAGCTGGACAAAAAGGCGCCCAAGGTCGCCGTGCTGGGGGATATGGCGGAGCTGGGGGCTTACAGCCGGCAGGGGCACCGGAGGGTGGGGAGCGTCGTGGCGAGGCAAATCAACCCCCATCTCCTGATCACCATCGGTCCCCGAGCCGCTGAAATCGCCCGTAGCGCCGCCGCAAATGGCATGCCTCAAAAACGGATTCGCTCCTTCCCGTCACAGGCAGCAGCTGATGCCTTCATTCGGAGGGCCGTTCCTTCAGGCGCCATCCTTTACTTCAAAGCGTCCCGCAGTGTTCGCCTGGAAAAGCTGGTGAAACGGCTGCAGGCGTGATGGCTGCATAGAGAAGTTCGGGTGGATCGGGTACATCTGTGAAGACCCGATGTCCTTTGGAGGTTTTTTGATTTGTTATACAAACTTGTTTTAAATTCATTTTTCCGCTCCCATGGGAAAGTGCTCTCCCCGTCATTGGCCCAGACCAAGACTCACCGGCAGGAATAACATAAAGTGTCCCGATACTTCGCCCGGGAACCTGTGCCTTCATTATTGGGATGGGAGGGGATCACCACGAAAACCGTCACCCTTGGACATATGGCCAGAATTATCGGCGGCCGCTTGATTCGCGGAAATCAGAACCTGTGGCTGCGGGCCGCCAACTTTGGAAAACCCAAATATCTTCGATCCGATCAGATCTATTTTTACTCCAAGAAAAAATCCTGGCACCAACAGCTGGACGCCATCCGTCGGGTCCGTCCGAAAGCGGTTGTCCTTATGCGGTCACTTTCCGCAGATTTGATCCCATCATCCGTCGGATTGATCACCGTGGATGACACCTTCGCCGCCTTTTGGCGCCTGGCCCTCTGGAACTGGAATCAAACGTCCCCGCGCGTCATCGGGATTACAGGCAGCGCCGGGAAATCGACGACAACGGAAATGACGGCCTCCATCCTGAAGCGGAAGTGGTCATTGATCAAGACCCAGGGAAATTTGAATACCTACTCTTTCCTGCCCTCCTATCTGGTCCGCCTCTCCCCCGGGCACCGAATCCTCCTGCTGGAAATGGGCATGAAATCCCTGAACAACATCGCCCGGCAGTGCCGAGTCGTCCGTCCGGAAATCGGCGCTGTAACCAATGTGGGAGAGGCGCATGTCGGAAGCCTGGGGGGGCTCGACCGCGTTGTCCGTGCCAAACAGGAACTGATCAATGGAATGAGATCCGGGGGAACCCTCTTCCTCAACGCCGATGATCCCCGCTCCCGCAAACTGAGCACGCATCATTTCAGAGGCGCCCTTCGAACCTTCGGCATCCGCAATCCGGCCGACTTACGCGCCCATTCGGTCCGATACACGGCCCGGGGAATGGAATTCCGGGTTCGGCTGGGCTCGACGGATTATGCCTTCCGCATTCCCGTTTTCGGCGTGCACAATGTGTACAACGCCCTGGTGGCAATTGGCATCGCCCGGGCGCTCCATGTTCCGATCCGGGACATTCAGGAAGGGCTCGCCTCCTTTCAACCGCCAAAAATGCGCTTGCAACTGGTCGCCGGACGCGGCGGACGCACGCTGATCAACGATGCCTGGAACGCCAACCCCACCGCCATGATGGAAGGGCTGAAAGTGCTGAAGCATGTGGCGAGGGGCCGTCCTGCCGTCGCCGTATTGGGAGATATGTTGGAGCTGGGCAATCTGAGCCGGTGGGCCCATCAGCAAGTGGGAAAATTCATCGTCAAAACCTCCCCCGACTGGCTGGTCACCGTGGGAAAAAGCGCCCGGGAAATCGGGACGACCGCCGCATCGATGGGAATGAACCCTTCGCGAGTGCGTCACTTCAGCACCCGGGAAGGCGCCGCACGGTTTCTTCAACAACTTCCGCGAAACGCCGTCATTTATTTCAAGGCCTCCCGAAAGCTTCATTTCGAAAAACTGGTCAAACAATTGCGCGCCCCATAGCTCGGTATGGGGCGCCTTCTTGGATTTTCGGTTTGTTTAGCAAACTTATTTGTATATTAGTCAATGCTTCATCCCACCGCGGCCTTCCGCTTCGCCCCTCGATCCCGCTTCGGAAAGGTCGCCCGCCCGAAACCCTCCCCCGCCGCATACTAAAGGACCTCTTCAGCCCTGGAAAGACTCCTTCAGCCGCATCAATTCCGCCCTGATCTCCCGGATCCGGGCGTACAGGGAGTCTCTCGCCTCTTCCGTTTCCGGTTCCTCCTCGGCCATCAGCCGGCTCAGCTCCAGCTCCAAGGCGCGAATCCGCCGGTCCGTTTCGGGATCGGCGGGATGCGCCCGCTCTTTCAAGTGCATCAGATACTCCGGATATCCGCCGGGATAAGTCTCCACCCGCCCATCCTTCAAAACGGCCACCCGGTTGGACACCTTCTTCAGCAGCGCCCGGTCGTGGGAAACCAGCACCATCGCCCCCGGGTATTGGAGCAAAGCCTCCTCGATCCGCTCCCGGGTGGGAATATCCAGGTAGTTGGTCGGCTCATCCAGCACCATCAGATTGGCTTCGGAAAAATAGAGATTGACAAAAGCCACCCGGCACCGCTCCCCCATGCTGAGACTGCCGATTTTTCGGTGGACTTCATCCCTCCGGAACAAAAAGGCGGCGAGGATGTTCCGGGCCTCCCCCTGGGTCATCCCCGGTAGGCGAAGCAGGCTTTCCAGAATCGTCTCATCCTCCTTCAAACTGTCCAGCTCCTGGGCGAAATAGCCCACCTGCAGCGCCGGATGGCGGATCACGTTGCCCGATCGGGCCTCCAGCTTTCCGGCAAGCAGCTTCAACAGCGTCGTCTTCCCGCTTCCGTTGGGACCGATCACGGCCATCCGATCGCCCCGGGAAAGCGTCAAGGTCACCTCCCGGAGGACCGGCTCCCCTCCATAACCGATATCCGTTTCCTCGAGCCGAACCAGATGATGCGCTTCAAAGCCGCTTCCCTCGAAGCGAACCTTCACCTGAGGAGCCGATTGGGGGCGCTCCACCTTCTCCTTCTCCAGGCGCTCCAGCGCCCTTTCCTTGGCCTGAAAACGGGTGCGGTTTTTTTCCGCCCTTTTCTTCAGATAGGGATTTCGCTCGCCGGCGTTGGAATGAGCCTTCGCATACCATTCCCGGTAGCGGCGGATCGCTTCCTCCAACTTTCCCCTCTGTTGCTGCTGCTTTCTGTAGAGAGCCTCCTGCTCCTTTCGCTCCCGCTCCCGTTCCCGCTGGAAGTCGGAATATCCCCCCTTATATGTCCGGGTTCCCTGCGGTGTAAGTTCCACCGTTTTGTCCGCCAGCCGGTCGATCCATTCCCGGTCGTGGGACACAAACAACACCGTCCCGCGGTACGAGCGGATCCACTCCCCCAGCCAGTCCGCCGTTTCCACATCCAGGTGATTGGTCGGCTCATCCAGAAGCAGAAAGGGCGGATCCCCCATCAGCGCCCGGGCCAGTTGAGCCCGGGTCTTCTGTCCCCCGCTCAACCGGTGAAACAGCGCCTCTCCCGGAAGACGGAAGCGGGTCAAATGCGCTTCCACCTCCTGTTCCCACTCGTAACCACCGAGGAGCTGGAAGCGTTCCAAGACCGAGCCGTACCGTGCGATGTGTTCGTCAAGCGGCTCCTCTGCCCCGTCGGCCATCCTTTGCTCCAGCTGGATCCGCTCCCGCTTCAGCCGAAATAACTCCGGGTTTCCGGACTCAACAAAATCCCTGACCCTCCAACGCCCCGGAACCTTCAGCTGTTGCTCCACCATCCCCCATCGTTCCGCCGGCCACCGACGATAAATCGTTCCCCCTTCCGGGGAGATTCTCCCCGTCAGACATCCCAGCAGCGTCGTCTTCCCTACCCCGTTTCTTCCGATCAGAGCGACGCG
>JAJYSD010000164.1 GCA_021793745.1 Bacillota bacterium | reverse complement strand
CGATCTCGGGGTTTCCCCACCGGGAGTGACCGGGAGGAGGCCGGCCCGCGATAAGGCGGGGGAAATCAGGAGCACGATCAATCCTCCGACGACGGCCGAAATCAAAGAGGTGAGCAGAAGGGAAAAACGCCCCCTTCCCCTGTTCTCCGAATGATCATAGTATCCCACCGCTTCCGCCTCCTTGGTGAGGAGATAGACACTATTTCATTATTTGAATGACTCAACCATATTATACTGTGTCCTTTGTGTCCGGAAAATGTCGAGGGGCTTCAGGCATGCGAGATCCGTTCTATTTGGAAAAGAGGAATCTGGCTGAGAATCATCGAAGAAAGAGAGCAAAAAGAGGGATTAAGAGCTTTTTGCGCCAGGGTCCCTATGGGACTTTCGGCATCGTGGAATTGGAGGGAGAGGCTTAGTCCTGAAGATGATCGCACGGAGAATCGCCGATGGTGGGATTCCGAGCGTCGGGTATGGGGGTTTTGGGGCCATAGTTGACGGAATGAAGGGGGGAAGACGATGAGCGGCGGTGACAGGTCGCATCGCGTGAACCCCTCCAAACGTGGGCCCGACGCATGGTCGGAAATGAATTGGGGTGCGCAGATGGCCGATTTCAAACAGATGCAATACCACCAGTCCATCCTGTGGCTGGCACTGGTGGAATTGTTGGTGGAAAAGGGAATCGTGACCCGGGAAGAGATTCGGGAGATTGCCCGGGAGTTGGATCGGAAGATGGCGGTCGTGCCGCTTCGGAAGGATGGGGAGGAAGAGAAATCCGGGGATCCCGCATCCCCTCCCAAAGAGCGGGGAGAGAAGGGGAAATAGGGGATCCCCGGAGAGTCAGCCCTTGGCCTTGACGGAGCGCAGCGGCGTGGGGCGGTCCGGATAGGTTTCCCACAGCTGGACATCGAGCCCCACCCGCAAGCCCGCCTCCTCCAGGAATTGGCGGACCGTCATGTGAGCCAGCTCCATCAGATTGTTTTCCTGGCTCAGGTGGGCCAGGGAAACCTGTTCGCCGTTGCCGGCGAGGATCTCGGCGAGGGCTTCACCGGCGTCCTCGTTGGAAAGGTGGCCCACGTCGCTCAAAATCCGCCGCTTGACATTCCAGGGATAGGAACCCATCCGGAGCATGTTGACGTCGTGGTTGCTTTCAAAGATGAGGGCATCAACGCCGGCGACCTGATCGACGATTCTCCGGTTGACATATCCGAGGTCTGTGACCAGAGCCAGGGATTCGTCGCCGTGCTGAAAGCGGAATCCGATTGGCTCCGCAGCGTCGTGGGAAACTTCGAAGGTTTCGATTTTCAGATCCCCGAGGTCCAGGGCGGCACCGGTTTCCAACACATTTCGACAAGCATCGTCGATGGCT
This sequence comes from Bacillota bacterium, assembly GCA_021793745.1. GTDB lineage: Bacteria > Bacillota > Bacilli > Thermoactinomycetales > DSM-44946 > Planifilum. The sequence continues at coordinate 3,331 of JAJYSD010000164.1, read as the reverse complement.
CCCACGGAGGCGGGAAGGGCCGACCAGGTGGCTTCGTTCATGTAGATCGGGATCTGGTATCGGCGTGCAAACACGCCCAATCCCTTCACATGGTCGATGTGTTCGTGGGAGACGAGGATGGCGGTCAGTGTCTGCGGATCCACCCCGATGCTTCTCAAATGCTGTTCCAACTGTTTGCCGGAAAGGCCGGCATCCACAAGAAGGCGCACCTGATCCGTCTCGATGTAAAGGGCGTTTCCGGTGCTTCCGCTGGCGAGAACGCTGTATCGCATGCAGATCTTCCCCTTTTTCTACCGTGCGAATTGCTGCTTCTGCGAGTTAGGGCTGGAGGGCTCCCGTCAGCGCATTGACAAAATAGGTTCGGCCGTCGGCGGCCGCAAATTTCCAGACGGGAGAAAGTACACGGGTTTTGGCGTCATAGGATTGTCCGTGATAACCCAGTTCGATTTCGGTGAAAACCGTTCCCTTGGGAACCTTTCCGCTTTCCACCAGATTGAGCAGAGCGAAGGAAGCGGGAACGGGAGTTTGCACATCCTTTCCTTCCTTGATGGACAGGCGGAGCAGCTTGAGGGAATGAAGGGAATTGGCGTCGGACATTTTCACTTCCAGGCGGCTTCCGTAAAGGGGCCGCCCTTTCCAATATTGGAGGTATATCAAGGTGTGCCCTTTCCGGGACACCAGTTGGAAATCCTTAAAGGCGGGAACCTGCTCCTCCAGAATGGCGTTTAGCTGATCCGGTCTGGTGAGGGTGACGGGAGGACGGAAGGTTTTTTCGAAACTTCCGTCCTGGTGCTGCTTCCAACCCTTTTCCGGGGGGGCGATTCGCGCTTCCAGGACGGAGACCGGCGGCGGGTTCCGCGGAATGTTGGGCGCTTCGATTTCCTTCTCCCGCAAGATTTGCGTCAGCTCCCGGCGGATGGAGTCACTCCCGTTTTGCATCTGCGATTTTTCCATCCATGCCTGGATGACTTGTACCGTCAAAAACAGGTTGAGGGCGACGAAGGCAATGATCAGCAGGGTTTTGGCGCGGCTCCAGTCCATGACCGACCCTCCCGGTTACGGATTGAGAATGACGTTCTCTCCGTTCTTCTTCAGGGCGATCCATACGGGCTCCAAACGGACGTGACCCCGCAGCTCCTCCACCTGGTATCCCGGAAAGAGGGCGCGCAGTTGCTTCAGGGACAAACCCTCATCGGAAAGCTCCTTGATCACCGAGTCCCGACCGGGCAACAGGCGGTCCTCAAACCTGGCGGGTTTCGAGGAGAGGTAGCGGAGGGAACGCCGGTACTCCGCCACCCTGTCGGCGGAAACCTTCAACCGGATCGTGTCGGGACGCACTTCCCCCTTCTCCATCTTCCCGGGCCAGTAAACCGGAAGCCCGTTGACCATCAGCCGGAAAATGTAGAGATGAATGTGATCCTCCTTTTCCCGCCGGTCCAGCAGATAGGATCCCGTCCAACCATTGTGGGTTTTCATAAACTGGTTCAGGATTTCCAATTCCATGGCGGCCGTCGATGGTTGCGGCTCCGACCTCAAGTCCCTGTACACGACGGTTTGCGTCTGCCGATTGTGCTGCAGCATCCGGTTTCCGTCGGTGTAGGTGTCCCCCTCTTCGGAGGGAAGGGTCCAGATCTGGTTCGGATCCGTAAACAACCATTTGATGTCATCCACCTTGATCCGCTTCAGGGGATAGGTAAAGCTGCGGACGGTCAGCGGGAGGTCGGGCAGGTAGACCGCCGACGGAAAAACGGGATTCCTCCGGTTCTTTTTGGTGTCCACGGGGATTTTCCCGGCGACGAAATGGGGTTTGACCGGCTGGAGAGCACCCCGCTCAACCCCTTCAAACCAGTCGTCGAAATCCGGGAAATCGATTTCCGCCTCCAACACCTTCTGCTCCTGGTCACCAATCAGCCAGAGGCGGGTGCCCTTTCTCTCCGAATCACCAAAAATCCAGATCCGGCTGATCCGGTCGATGCCGGAGACGGAGATTTCCTCTTCATTCATCACGTCGACGGCGTCGGCCGGCAGATCATGGATAAACTGCAGCTCCACTCCGACCGCCTCCTTGTACAGCCGGTTCCAATCCTCCGGCCGGGGAGTAATCGGCTCCGGTTCATCCCATTGGGATTGGTGGAGGCGGTTGAGAAAATCGCCGTACTCCGGATCGTGGGGCAGGATCCAGCCCTGCTTTCCGTTCCGGTGCAGGACGAGGGGATAGGGTGCCACCCGTTCATGCAGGGGAATTTGGTTGTATTCCTCGTTACCGATCAACGGGGGCTGGATATAGCTCTGCTTGTTTTCTTGATAGGAGGGGGAGCTGTACCACAGCATCCCGGTCTGCACGATGCTGAGCAAAATTAGCAGCAGGAGTGCGGCAGATTTGATCCGTTCCTTCACTGGATCACCCCCGGCTCGCAGGAGGGCAGTGTGAAGGTGACGGTGGTTCCCCGGCGGTATTCGCTCTCGATCCCGATGTCTCCGCCGTGGGCCAGGACGATCTCCCGGGCGATGGACAAGCCGAGTCCGGTTCCTCCCATTTGGCGGGACCGGGCCTTATCCACCCGGTAAAACCGTTCGAAGATGCGGCTTAGATCCTTTTTGGGAATGCCGATACCGGTGTCCGATACGGACACCTCCGCCATGCCATCCCGTTGTCGCGCTCCGAGAGTGATGGTGCCCCCTTCGGGGGTGAATTTGACGGCGTTGGACACCAGGTTGTCCAGCACCTGGTCGATCTGGTCCCGGTCCACATAGACCCGGGGCAGGGGGCCGGTCACCTGAAGGTTGAGGCGGATTCCCTTCTTTTCGCAGGGGATGGAAAAGCGATCCGCCACCTCCTCCAACATCTCCTTCAGATCGACGACTTGTTTGTAGAAGCGGGTTTCCTTGGCGTCCAGCCGGGAGAGCAGCAGCAGGTCGTTGATCATTCGGTTCATGCGCTCCGCCTCCTGGAGGGTGACCCGGAGGAAGCGGTGCGCCAGTTCCGGATCGCTGATGGCGCCGTCCTCTAACGATTCCATGTAGCTTTTGATGGTGGTGAGCGGCGTGCGCAGCTCATGGGAAACATTGGCGACGAACTCTTTTCGCTGCCGATCCAGCTTGGCCTCTTCCGTCACATCCTTGAGAACGGCGATCAATCCGACCATCTCCTGACCGTGCCGTTTAATCGGCGTAAAGGTGATCTTGATGATGGAATGCTCGTCCGGGTTCTCTTCGTTTTGTTCCAAATAGGCTTGCCGCTCCTCCGCCAGGGGGAGGGGGAGCGGATCGGTTAAGGGGAGCACCTCCTCCAGGGGGTCGCCGAGGGCAATCTGGCGCTCCAACACTTCCT
>JAJYSD010000163.1 GCA_021793745.1 Bacillota bacterium | reverse complement strand
TATGGGTCTGATAGATGTGGATTTTTTGTGGAGCAAAACCGCTGGACAATCCCCAGCCGGTCATAAGGCTGAACTTCAGCCCCTTTTCATTCCGACTCGATTCCTTCTTCCTCCACCTATGAATAAACCAAAAAATTCATCCGTATAATTGTGATGGGGAACACAAAATATTTGTCTGTTTTTTTGCCGAATTAAGGGCAAATTATTGATACCCCTTTGTTCAATATCAAATTTTTTGTGATGAATATCACTGATCCAAATCTGCCTTGACCTGACTCATATGGACCATTCCTTGGCGGCAGCGCCCTTATCCACCGGTCCACCTAACGCGTTTCCTCCGCCGCCGGAGGCGAGGGCAACAAAAAAACGCATGAAGAGGAACTTCATGCGTTCAAATTCAAAGCGCAAAAGCCGGGAGAGGTTATTGCCGATTTGACCACCTGCTGCATGGTGCCGAAGCGAAAAACCCTTCTCTCCCGTCCTTTTGGGAAGGATCCGCGCAGGGAAGACGGAAATGGAAACCCCTTTGACCGCTAGCGCCGCACCAATTCCTCCGTTTCGGAGATCAGCTCCCGAAGTGTGGCGATGGCTTCCTCCGTTCCTCGACGGTCCTTTGCGGACAACCCGGTAAAGACCCGATCGATCCGTTCCTTGTAATGGCTCGGCTTGAGAGCCATTCGATCCACCATCGCCACCGCCCGTTTCTCGTTGACGCAGTATTCCTCGTTCTTGGCGAAGAGAACGTGATTTAAGGAGGCCACGGTGCGAAAACAGCAACCGCTCACATAGGCTAGGTCATCATGATTCCGATTGGCCTCGGCGAACATCAGGGAAAAGGAGGCTTCAAACAAGAACCGGCCGATGATGGCCTCCTGCAAGGCTTTCGGATAGGGGCGGGTCTGGGCTTTCAGCTCCGCGATGCGCCCCTCCGGATCGGCCAGAATTCTGCACAAGTCCACTTCGCCCATGTACATCATGTTCAAATAGGCATGGGGATGTCCGGTCTGATAATCCGCCGTGACAATCCCCTTCCTGCAATCGTCGATCACCCGGGAAACCCGGTGTACATCGCGAAACAGAAAATCCACGTGGTATCCCCGGATGACGAGCCATCCGCCGCCGTTGACCCAGGGCCCCCAGGCCCCCAGGGGTGTGATCAGGTCCTTCCTGTGCTCGTCATCCAGCTCCATCGCGATCTCTCTCAAGGATTGGACCTCAAATCCCTTCGTTTCGTCATAATAGATCCCGATATCGACGTCGGAATCGGACCGGTGCGTTCCCCTTGCCCGGGATCCCCCCAGCACCACGCCGACGACACCGGGAACCCCCCTTAACTTTCCCGTCACCTCATCCAAAATCGCCTGCACCTTGCCCACTGCCCGTCCACTCCTGTGTCGAAGTTGCTTTCGCGGGTTACCGCTCGATCATTTGCGCCGCCAGCAAAGCCTTGGACACCAGGTTGCCCTCATGAAACACTTCCAGCTCCAATTTGGCCGATTTGCGGCCCATCTCCAAAATCCGGGGAATCAACTCCACTTCGCTATCCATCTGCACCGGTTTCAGGGAATAGATGGTCAAGTTTTCGGTGACCAGATCGCCCTTCCGATGGCGCCGGAGAAACCGGATCGCCGCCTCCGTCATCAGTCCGGTCAACACTCCGACGCTGAGGGTGCCGAGGGAATCGCTCATCTGCGGCGTCACTTTCCCGCGAAAGATGAAGTTGCCGTTTTTCTCCCGGACCTCTTCGAAGCCCTGAAAAATGATGTCGTTGATCCTTTCCCCCACCTGCGGCTGTTTCTGCATATATTGCAGGGACTTGATCACATCTTGCCGGCTGATCACGCCCAGGAGGCGCCGCTGATCGTTGACCACGGGGATCAGTTCGATCCCCTCCCACACCATTTCATGGGCGGCGAAGGCCAGGGAGGTCTTCGGAGTGACCGTAATCGGGTTGCGCGTCATCACCCGCTCGATCCGCTCCGTCAGCTCGTGGCCCACCACATCCTTGGCCGTCACCATTCCCTGAACCTTCCCACTGTTGCCCACCACGGGATAACGGCTGTGACCCGTCTCCTGCACCTTCTCATGAAACCGGGCGACGGGATCGTCCACCTTCAAAAAAACCGGCTCCTGATCCCGCGCCATCACATCCTCCACCAGCAAAATCTCCTTTTTGATCAACCGGTCGTAGATCGCCCGGTTGATCATGGCCGCCACCGTAAACGTGTCGTAGCTGCAGGAGATCACCGGAAGCTCCAGTTCATCTGCAAGCGCTTTCACTTCTTCCGTCGTATCAAAGCCGCCGGTGATCAAGACCGCCGCCCCCCGTTGCAGGGAGATGCGGTGCACATTGTCCCGGTTCCCCACGATCAGCAGGTTTCCGGGTTCCACATAGCGCATCATCGCCTCCAACTTCATCGCGCCGATCACAAACTTGTTCAGGGTTTTGTGAAGGCCTGCCCGCCCTCCCAACACCTGGCCGTCCACGATATTGACCACCTCGGCAAAGGTGAGCCGCTCGATGTTGGAGCGCCGCTGGCGATCGACACGAACCGTGCCCACCCGCTCCACGGTGTTGACCAGTCCCTGGTTTTCCGCCTCTTTGATCGCCCGGTACGCCGTTCCCTCACTGACCCCCAGCTCGCGGGCGATGGTGCGGACGGAGATCTTTTCGCCCACCTCGAGCTGTTCGATATACCGGAGAATCTGTTCGTGCTTTGTGGGCATTCGCATCCCTTCTTTCTTTTCAGCGATAGGCTCTGTTACAATCCATTATATACATTGTTATTGCACAGTCCAAAAAAAAATAAAAGGGGTTTTGCTTTTAGCCCCCTTACAGCTTTGGTACAGTAAATTGAAAAAGCATGATACAATTTCCGCGCTTGTCCGATCTAAACCGACATCCGGATGCTTCCCTCAGGAAAACAGCCTCCTCCGCTGCCCCCTCTGCTTTCGCTGATCTTCCAGCCAGCGGAGCCTCCGCTCCCATTCGGAGCGCCGCTCTTTCTCCTCATCGACGCGAAGCACCATCCGCCAATTCGAGGCAATCACCAGGAGAGCAAAGGCCAGCCAAGACAAAGCGAAAATGGAATCGGCGTCCGCCTCCAGGTCCACGGGCAGCCGGGGCACCGCCACCAACAACAGGGCCAGAGCCAGCACCAATGCGATCCCGTATTTGCTCCGCTGCACATTCCATCCCTCCATTCTATACCCATCATACGAACAAGCCCCGGGCGTTATGCCAAAAGAAGGAGCCTCCACAGCGGCCTTCCACTTTCCCGATTCAGGGAGAGCCGATGCGGGTCGCCGGCAAAAAAAAAGAGACGGTTCTCTCAGCCGCCTCCAAGTAAGGGGGTTTTCATCCTATCAATATCGTAATTACTACGTATTACACAGAAGTTACAACGGATTTACAGTTCGTTGTCGTTTTTTACCTACGACCATTCCTTCGTTTGGCCAACCTCCATGACTACACCCTTGATCCCTTTCGCTTCCAGATCCCGGACAAAGGCATCGGCATCCTGTTCAATGAGCGGGAAGGTGTTGTAATGCATGGGGATCACCCACTGGGCCTTCACCCATTCCGCCGCGAGCAGGGCGTCCTCGGGGCCCATGGTGAAATTGTCGCCGATCGGGAGCATCGCGATATCGACCGGATGCCGTTCTCCGATCAATTTCATGTCGGAGAAAAGCCCCGTATCGCCGGCATGATAGATGGTTTTATCCCCCAGCATCAGCAAGATCCCCGCCGGCATCCCCAGATAAATGATCTCCTTCCGGTCGTCCACCGTATATCCGGATCCGTGAAAGGCCTGGGTCAGTTTCACGCGGCCGAAGGGAAACGCATAACTTCCCCCGATGTGAAGGGGATGCGTTTTGGCCCCCTGCCAACCCATCCACACGGCCAATTCATTGGGAGCGATCACGGTAGCATCATTGTTTTTGGCGATTTCCAGCGCATCCCCCACGTGATCGTTATGGCCGTGGGTGAGGAGAACATAATCCACCTGAATATCCTTGGGATCCGCCTTCGCCATCGGATTTCCCCGCAAGAAAGGATCGATCACCAGTCGGTGCCCTTCATGGTGAATTTCAAAACAGCTGTGACCGTGATAGCGGATCTTCATGTGAAAAACCCCTTTCCATTGGTATCGATACGAATGCATCACCCGTACAGCGGGAAGGGCGGTGTGCCGGCGAGTGCCCGCCTCCGTCCCGGAGGAAAGGTCTCCCCGCCAGCCGCGAGGGCTACGGAGGATCTCCTCCCCACCGGCTGGTCCAGAACCTGCCCCTATATCCATCTTGGGTATCCCATTATGCCATATACCACATCACCGGAAAAAATTCCTCCCGCCCGCGGATGCTCCCGCCTCCTCAACCAAGCCCCTTTTTATCACCCGAATATACATGCCCACATACGATGAAGTAGTCAGCTCATGCCGGAGGGGATCCCGATGGGGTTTGTACGCTGTGAAATCCAAGTGGTACCCGACAACACGTTTCCTCAACGCATCAATATGGTGATGAGCCGCACCCTGGCGGACAAATTGCACATTACCCACTTTCCGGTCTGGGTCAAATTCGGATCCAGGGCTGCCAAAGGATGGGTCGCCGTCCATGGGACAAAATCCCCCCTGATCCGAATCAGCTCCCAGCTTTCCCAAGCCCTTCGACTCTCTGAACACCTCTCCGTCTACGCA
>JAJYSD010000162.1 GCA_021793745.1 Bacillota bacterium | reverse complement strand
TGGGGATCGGGAGGCATCGTCGGGCTATATGTTCTCGCCTATGTTTCCTTCATCCCGGTGGTGATGCTGGTGGAGCGGACGGGGGTCTTCCGAAGCCTCGGTCGGGTTTTCCGCCTTTTTTGGCATTGGCCCGTAAGGCCGGTTGTTACCCTGCTGGTCGCCATAGCATCAGCCGTGCTGGGCGTTGTGCTGCTCGGCTGCATCTCCGCCTTCCCCTGGTTAGTGCTGCAGTTTTTTCCGAATGAGACCATCGCGGCGGTGGTGGGCTCCGGTTTCGGACTGCTGATGCTCCTGACTTTTCATGCCTTTCCCATGACCCATTACATGGGGACCTTGCTCCTGGCTTATGTGGAGATGAGGGAGAGGCTGAACCCTGGGAAAAGGGATCGGGAAGGAGCGCCCCTCTCCTCTCGTCAACCGGTGATCTGGAGCAGGGTGCAAACGCAGCAACCGATCGGGTCTACGGGTAGCGGAGGAACCGTCGACAGGTGATCCCGGGTGTGGGAGCCGACGAATCGGTGGGGCTTTACTGCATGGACGGGGGTTGGATCTTGGCCACCTGCGAATGCAGATCCATCGGTTGATCCAGCCGGTCATCGATGGTGATATGGGTGATCACCCGATCCGCTCCGTTGTTGAGGGACGTTTGGTGAATTTCCGCAGCGACGTTCATCAGTTGATCGATGCTTCCCTCGATCACCGTGGCTGTTGGGGTTACCTGATAATTGAGCCCCCGTTGTTCGATGATCCGGCAAACCTCCTTGACCGCATCGCTGAAGCTGGAGGTTTTCGTACCCACGGGCACAATGCTGATTTCCATCAAAGGCATCGCTTTTCCCTCCTTTTCTCCGTAGTTTGAATGGGAAAGGAAAGAAATATGTAAAGGTCCGCTGCCCCCTGCGAAACCGCCCTTTGGGTGAGGTTCGAGCTTCATTCCACATGAACCTAGACCGGGTCACCCATAATAGGAATAACCGAGTCGACTTTTACAGGGTGGGTGAGAAGAGAAGATGTCTATGGATCTGCTGGAGGAATTAACCCTTGCCCGGGGGGTTTCCGGTTATGAGGGGGAAGTGCGTCAAATCCTGTTGCGGGAACTGAAACAGACCGCCTCGAAGATTGTAACGGACCGCATGGGCAGCATCTTCGGAGAAAAGGAGGGAACGGCGCCTTCCCCGCGCATCCTGCTGGCCGGCCACATGGATGAAGTCGGGTTTATGGTGAAGGAGATTACGAAGAATGGATATCTGCGGTTTGCCACCCTGGGCGGATGGTGGGAACAGGTCCTATTGGCCCAGCGGGTGTCTGTGGTGACGGAGAACCGCACCTTTACGGGGGTGATCGGTTCCAAACCGCCCCATATCCTGACGGCGGAGGAGCGGAAAAAGGTGTATCCCCTTCGGGAGATGTTCGTAGATGTCGGAGCGAAGAGCGATGAACAGGTCAAGGAATGGGGGATCCGCGTCGGCGATCCGATCATCCCCGTTTGTCCCTTTGAAATCCTCCCGGACGGGGACACCATTTTGGCAAAGGCTCTGGACAACCGGATCGGATGTTACATGGCGCTGGAAATTCTGAAGGAGCTTGGGAAAGTGGATCATCCCAACACGGTGATCGCGGGAGCGACGGTTCAGGAGGAGGTGGGCCTGCGGGGGGCGGCCACATCCCCCCACGCGGTGGAACCGGATATCGCCTTTGTTCTGGATGTGGGAATCGCCGAAGACGGCCCCGGAAGCGAGGGGAGTGGGAAGTCCCGGCTCGGGGGAGGACCGCTGGTCACCTTTCTCGATGCGACGATGATCCCCCATTTGCGGCTCCGGGATCGGGTGATGGAAGTCGCGGAGGATTTGAAGATACCGATCCAAATGGAAACCATGACCGGTGGCGGGACCGATGCGGGCAAGATCCATCTGTTTCGCCGGGGGGTGCCTTCCCTCGTGGTGGGGGTCGCCGCCCGCTACATCCACAGCCATGTGTCGATGGTTTCGAAGGACGATGTCCGTCAGACGGTGCGGCTGTTGGTGGAGGTGATCCGGCGGTTGGATCAGCAGGAAATGGAAGGGTTGGTTCGGTATACGGAGGGGGGATAACCGGGCTTCCCAATAGTCGGATCCCTCTTCATCCGGGAAAGGAACGGCTTCGCTTCTTCGGGACTGATCCCCCGCACCGGGGACCGCCGATGGCGGAAAATCAGTCCCTGCAACCCTTTGTCAACGGTCTGGAAGCGAGGTCGCTCCTTTCTTTTTCATTTAAAACATATTATAATAGCAGCGAAGGTTTTGGCCGGTTTCAGGACCATTTGGAAGCGGGGAGGAGGAGAGCGGATGCAGGGGCGGCGGGAGCAGTTTTTCAATCATGTGGCCAAGCGGCTGGCTGAGTTGCCGTCGGAAACGGTCTCATCGCTGATCGAGCAAGCCGGCGGTCCCGAGCGGGTTGTTTTGGTATTTGTTGATATATTGAAGGGATTCTGCGAGGAGGGTCCCCTGGCCAGCAAACGGGTTGCGGAAATGGTTTCGCCGGTCAAAGCATTGGCAGAGGCGTTGTTGGATCAGGGGGTACCCGAGGAAAACCTGGTTTTTCTCAATGATGCCCATCCGGAGGATGCCGTTGAATTTTCCGCCTTTCCCCCGCATTGCATCCGGGGTACGGCTGAGTCGGAGGTTGTGGATGAGCTTCAGCCCCTCCTCGAGCGGGATGGGGTCCGGGTGTTCCGCAAAAATGCGACCAACGGCCTGTTCGGTCGCGACGGGGATGGAGAGCGCTTCTTCGAATTTCTGGAAAAACGGTTTGCAGCCGGTCCGGTCACGTTTGTCGTCGTAGGGGATTGTACGGACCTGTGCATCTACCAAAACGCTGTGGGGATTCGCCTTTTGGCCAATGAGCACAATGCCCGTGTTCGGGTGGTCGTGCCCCTGGAGCATGTGCGGACCTACGACGTGTCTGTGGAGGTTGCCGAGAAAACGGGGGCGCCGGCCCACGACGGTGACGTCTTGGATGAATTGTTCGCCTATCATATGTTAATCAACGGAGTCGATGTCGTCCGAACGGTAGAGGACCGATAATCAAGACGGGTTTTGGAGAGGGATGGTGTTTGGATGCGGACGGAAGAGATGCTCCTCAATGTGGGACCCCAACACCCCAGTACGCACGGTGTGTTCCGGATTTTGATCAAGGTGGACGGGGAGATCATCCATGAAGCCACTCCGGTGATCGGTTACCTGCACCGGGGAACGGAAAAGCTGGCGGAAAACCTGAACTATACGCAGATCATTCCCTATACGGACCGCATGGACTATCTGTCGGCGATGATCAACAATTACGCCGTGGTCCACGCCGTGGAAACCCTGATGGGGTTGGAAATTCCCGAGCGGGCGGAGTATCTGCGGGTCATCGTGATGGAGCTGAACCGGATCGCCAGCCATCTGGTCTGGTTCGGCACGTATCTCCTGGACATCGGGGCGATGAGCCCCTTCCTGTATGCCTTCCAGGACCGGGAGAAGATCATCGACCTGTTCAACGAGATATCCGGCGCGCGCCTCACATATAATTACATGAGGGTCGGAGGCGTCAAGTGGGACGCTCCCGAAGGGTGGCTGGATAAGGTGCGCGATTTGATTCCCTACCTGCGGGAGCGCCACGAGGAATATCTCAACCTGGTGGCGGGCAACGAAATCTTTATCAACCGGACCAAGGGTGTGGGCAAATACGATGCGAAAACCGCCGTCCAGTACGGCTTGTCCGGCCCGTGTCTCCGTTGTACGGGCATCCAACGCGACCTGAGAAAGGATCAGCCCTATTCGATTTACGACCGGTTCGATTTCGATGTGCCCGTTTCCACCGAGGGCGATTGTTACGATCGCTTCCAAATCCGGATGGAAGAGATCAAACAATCCCTGCGGATTATCGAACAGGCGTTGGATCAGATCCCCGAAGGACCGATCATGGCGAAGGTGCCGCGGTTGATCCGGCCGCCGGAGGGGGAAGTGTATACGGCGGTGGAAAATCCCCGGGGAGAGCTGGGAGTTCATCTGGTAAGCAAAGGGCGAGCCAACCCCTGGCGGATCCACTGGCGCCGTCCGTCCTTCCACAATCTGCAGATCCTGCCCCGGCTGTTGAAGGGGGAAAACATCGCCAACTTGATCGCCATTCTCGGTGCCGTGGATATTGTCCTTGGTGACGTTGACGGTTGATGACGCAAAGCGGTTCCGTCCCCATCGTGAGACCCGGAACCGCTTTTCCACAACTGCCAAAGGCGAAATGCAGTCGAGTTAAAAACGGGGTTAATTGAATGGAACAGACATTGGCCGATTTTCTATCGCAGTACGGATATATCGGGATCGTCCTCTTTCTCATTTTGGGAATTGTCGGCATCCCCCTTCCCGACGAGATTTTTATGACCTTTATCGGGTACCTTTCGTCGGAGGGGCAATTGAATCTGTATCTCACCTATTTCAGCGCTCTGACCGGTTCGATCGGCGGAATCACCCTGAGTTACGGGTTGGGGACCTGGTTTGGTTACCCCCTTTTGAAGAAGTACGGAAACCGGCTGTTTATCACGAGGAGAAGGCTCCGGATCACCCAATTTTTGTTCCGGAAATACGGCCCCTGGGTGTTGTTTTTTGGTTATTTCATTCCGGGTGTCCGCCATTTAACGGCGTACATCGCCGGCATTACCAAACTCTCTTACCCCCGGTTCGGCCTGTACGCTTACAGCGGAGCCGTTTTCTGG
>JAJYSD010000161.1 GCA_021793745.1 Bacillota bacterium | reverse complement strand
ATCTCTTCCAGGATTATCAGCTGGAGAACATCGTCGCCCAGGGATATCCGGTGGCGCAGATGGCACCGGTTCCCGTCGAGGAGCCCGACCTTCCCTTCTACACGAGCACCGTCTTCCGACTGGAACTGGTGGAAGAAGCCGCTCCCCTTTTCACCGGTTCGATCGAGCTGGGACGGGATCTCTACTACGACGAGGAGGCCTGTGTCACCCTGCCCGAATAACGCTCCCCCCGAAGACTGCGCCCCTGCAGCGATCCGCTCGCAGCAGGGGCGCCCTTCGTTACGCGCGTTCATGTGAGGGGGCCGCCTACGCCCCGGCAAAGGCATACCGCGGCACACCCCGTTTAGCCGCTCCGATCCCACCGCTCATGGAGAAAAGCTTTGAACCGACTTCAACCCCGGCGACGACAAGTCACATCTGCCGCATCGCGGCTCTCCGTCGCCGCCGATCCGTTTTTACCCACCCCGGCAAAACTGCGTTGAATCTGCTTGCGGACCGGCGCCAGGGACGATCGGGTCATCCGGCTCACCCCCACGAGGACGGCTGCGGCGACCGGAAGGGCGTAAACAAGGGGATCCACATGGGTCCAGGGATAGGGGAGGAGGGTCTCCTTTCCGAACAGCGCTTCGGAGAGGCCGATCGCCGCCGCCTCCTTCTGATGGAGGAACAGGAAGCCGAAGATGCTGACGGCAAAGCCGGTTACGATGCTGGCGGACGCCCCCGCCCGGGTGGCATTTCTCCAGTAGAGGGCGCCGACCAGCGCCGGCAGGAAGCCGGCGGCACAGATGCCGAACCAGAAGGCCGTCGCCTGGGCGATGACGCTTCCCGGAAGGATGTAGGCCAAAATCACGGCGGCGACGACACCCACCAACACGCCCATTTTGGACAGATTGAGGGAGCCCTTGCCGGATTTCACCCCCAGGGTTTTCAGAATATCTTCCCCGAAGGCCGCCCCCTGCACATGGATCAGGGAACTGATGGTGGAGATCGCCGCAGACAGCAGAGCGAGGGTGAACAGGTATAAAAACCATTCGGGCATGATCTGGTTGATGAAGATCGGCATGATCAAATCGATGTTTCCGCCCGCCACATCGACCGCGATCTCCCCCCGGGTTTCATGGAAATAGAGGTTGCTGAGGGGACCCGCCATGAAGGCGGTACCGGTCATAAAAAACATAAACACGCCGCCGATCAACACCGCCCGGTACAGGGAACGGTTGTCCCTCACGGTCATGGATCGCATCGCCAGCTGGGGCTGGGCCAGGACGCCGATGCCCACGCCCATGATCAGGGTGCTGACCAGTGTCCACCAGAGGGGCGACCCGAACTCGGGCATGGCCGTCCACCCCCGATGCCCCTGCTCCACCAGGTCCGCCGGCACCAGATCCCGCATCGCCGACAGCCCTTCGTGTCCATTCAGCACGCCCCCTACCACAAAGTAGCTTTTGAAGAGGAGGAACACCATCCCCACCATCATCACCAGGGCGCAAAAGGCATCCGTATACAACACCGCCTTCAGACCACCGGTGACGACATACAGACCGACGATGAGCGCCAGCAGCATCAGCCCGACGTTGAAGTCCACCTTCAGGGTTTCCTGCAGAAAGCGCCCGCCGCCGATCAACACGATGCTGGTATAGGCGGGCATGAACAGAAAGATCATCAGCCCGGAAAAGGCGGTGATCCATCTGGACTGGTATCGCTCTCCCAACAGGGTGGGGAAGGTGGTGGCTCCCAGGTTGCTGGCCATCCTTCGGAGGCGGACGCCGAAGGCGGCAAAGGCGACGAAGATTCCCACGAAGATGTTCAAAAAGGCCAGCCACAGCATGCCGAACCCGTACAGAGCGGCCGCCCCGCCGAAACCGATGATGGCCGACGTGCTGATAAACGTGGCCCCATAAGAGAGGGCCATCACGACCGGGTGAGCCCTTCGGCCGGCCACCAGGTAATCCTCGGCGGTTCGCGTCTGTTTGTTGCCCAGATACGCCAGCCCGGACATGATCAGCAGATAGGCGATCACGATCCCGATCAACAGGGGCAGGTTCATTCGGCATCCCCTCCCTGATTCCACCGAACGGCGCCATACAGGACACAAAAGACGGCGGAGAGCACGGTCCCCAACCAGGCGAGGGCGATCATCCCATCATCCATCCCCAGCATCCTTCTCCCCTCCCAGATGGCAAAATAATCAGAATTTATTTGATAAAAAGAAAAGAGAGGTTCCCTCCGCCGAATCCCTCCCCGGGTGAAGCCGGGACAAAAATCCCGACTTTCGGCTTCAGATGAGAAACTGGGGTTTGTGTTGGGACAGCACCGGCTCCTCCACCGGGACGGTCCTACCGTCCGTCACCGACGCCACGGGAGTGGCCTCCTGGAACCAGCTGTCCGGTGCGGCTTGCCCCCAGAAGGTTTGCCGACGCGGATCATTGATGTGCCAGCGGATCGGCTTCCAGTCCGGGTCCGCCGTCAGGTAATCTCCCGTATACAGCTCAACGCGGTGTCCGTCCGGATCCCGCAGGTAGAGGAAAAAGGCGTTGGACAAGCCGTGCCGACCGGGCCCCCGCTCGATCTTCCCCGCATCCCCCGTCGCCGCCAGCACGTCGCAGGCGTGAAGGATGCTCAACGGCTCCGGCACCCAAAACCCCACGTGGTGCAGCCGCGGCCCGCGCCCGTTCATCAGGGCGAGATCGTGCACGTTGGGCTTTCGGAACAGCCAGCTGGCCCAGAGCTCCCCCTCATCCGTCTCCGTGTACTCGGAGCAGGAGAAGCCCAGCTCCCGGGTGTACCAATCGTACCCCTTCTGCACATTCGAAACCATGCAGTTGACGTGATCGATCCGCATGATGCGGGCTCCCCGGTATCGATCGTAGCGCTGGAGCATCCGCGGAACCGTTTCCATTTCCCAGAAAAATTCCAGGGGAAGTCCCAGGGGATCCTGAACCCGCAGCGCCCGCCCCTGGCCCCGCTCCTCCCCGGCATCAACCCAGACGGGGGTCAGCCCCTGCTCCCGAAATCGGCGATCCAGGATCTCCAGGTGCTCCGGCCTTCCCACCCGGTAGGCGATATGACCCACCTTCGGGCGATCGGAGGCCACCAGCACCAGGCTGTGGTGGACACGCTCCTCCAGCCCCCGCAGATAGAGCCGCCCCTCCTCCCGGGCGGTTTCGATCAGTCCCAGCTTGTCCACATAAAACGCCCGGGACCGTTCCAGGTCCTGCACCCCCAGCTCCACATGGGCCACACGGATCACGTCCACTTCTCCCGTCACGGCGATCCCCTCCTTCTGGATGATCCGATCCTGATCTCCCAACACCGCCCTTCATCTCACCGCCGCTCGATCACCGGCCCGGATGCCGGCCCGCTCGAGGAACCGCTCCACCTTCTCCACGTAGGGGCGCTTGTCGTAGGACTGGTACAGCGCACCGGCCATGCGGACCGGATCGCCGAAGAAGAAGCGCTCATACAAAACCTGACGTCCGCCGAAGGCGCTGACGCCGATATCCCATGCCAGCCGGAACAGCTTGACCCGTTCCTCCGCCTCGGCATTGGCGGCCTGCAGGTACCTATCAATCGCCGGACGCAGGCCCCCCTTGAAATCGGCTTCCGTCGGGATGGCCATCAGGCCGCTCGCCCCCAGCTGCTGGATTATCTCCGCGATCCGCGGATAGATTCGGGGATAGTAATTGCGGGCCGCGTTCAGGGGACCGAAGTCCGGGGTCATCATCCCCCACCGGTCGATCTTCGCATCCGCTTCGCTCGCCCGGAGGAAAGCCCGCATCGCCTCCAGGACGATGATCACCTCCGCCAGCTTCTCCTGCACATGCTGGAAGCGGTCGATCTGCACCATGTCCACCATCTTGGCCAACACGCCGAGGATGAACTCCGTCTTGGCCACGTTTTTGGTCACCACCTGGTGGGCCATGTGGACGACGGCGTTGGTTTCCCGGTACAGCCGGTTGCCGATCTCCGCGTTGCCCAGCATAAAGATCCGGTCCCAGGGCACCAGCACGTCGTCGAAGATCACCACCGAGTCGATCTCTTCAAACTGGGCGCCCAGGGGATGGTCATAGGGCGTCTTTCCGTAATCGAAGCTTTCCCGGCACAGGAACTTGAGTCCGGGCGTGTCGCAGGGGATGCTGAAGGCGAAGGCGTAGGGATCATCCTCCTTGCCGGCTTTCAGCAGGGTGGAGGGAAACACCATGATCTCGTCGGTCACCCCGCCCAAAGTGGCCAGCATCCGGGCTCCCCGGATCACCACCCCCTTGCGGTTCTTCTCCACGATCCGCGCCGCCAGATAGGGGTCCTTCTGTTTGGAAGCGCTAACGGACCGATTCGCCTGGGGATGGATCAGGGTGTGGGTGAGGCTGAGATCGTTTTCCCGGACGTATTTGGTAGTAATTTTTGACGTTCTCCCCGTAGCGGGGATCATCCTCGGCGAAAAAGTCCGCCGCGGCGGCGCAGGCCATCAGGGCGCTGTTCAGATAATCCGGGGACCGCCCCATCATCCCGCCGGAATAATCCGCCCACCGCTTCATCATCCTGCGGCGCTTCTCCAGGTCTTCCCGGGTCTTCGGAATCAGAAAAGACATGCCCACCCGCTCGCCCGACAGCGGGGAGACATAGGTCATCTCATCCCGGAGGTCCGGATGGTGCTGCAGGTCATACAATTCCGCCAGGCTGCGCACGATGTTCCGGAAGGCCGGATGCTCCGAAATCTTTCCCTCCACCTTCTCCCCGTGAATCCACACCTCGATCTTTCTCCGGT
>JAJYSD010000160.1 GCA_021793745.1 Bacillota bacterium | reverse complement strand
CCTCCTGCAGTCTAAACCGAAGTTTTGAACCGATCCGTTACCGGACCGCCCCGCTTAGTATACCGCCCAGGGGACGCCCCAGTCCATCCTCCGTCTTGTGTGGAGGAAATTCGGGTTCGTCCGACGACATGCCGCTCCCGGCTTTTGCTCCTTGGACCTAAACGCGCTCCGCTTCCTCCAGTTCGCTCCACTTGTTTACTCTGGCCGGCGGTTGATAATGGATCAGCTTTTCGATGAGGCGGTCCGGATCCCCGTCGCACAGTACCAGTCCACGCTGGGCTGAAGGGATAAAGCCGTCCCCGATCCCCCGATCCACCAGCGCCAGCAGCGGCTCATAATAGCCGTTGACATTGAGCAGCCCCAGCGGCTTTTGGTGGATGCCAAGCTGAGCCCAGCTCACCGCTTCAAACACCTCTTCAAAGGTGCCAAACCCGCCGGGCAAGGCAATGAACGCATCCGCCAATTCGCTCATTTTCGCCTTTCGGGCATGCATATCCCTCACCTCAATCAATCGGGTAAGACCCCGGTGCACCGCCTCTCCGCGGAAAAGCCCCTTCGGCATGACCCCGATGGCGGTTCCATCCTTTTGGATCACCGTATCGGCTACGATCCCCATCAGTCCCAATCGCGAACCGCCATACACCAATTCGATTCCCCTGTGGACCAGGGCTTCGCCCAGCCGGGCCGCTCCCTCGGCAAAGGCCGGATGCGCTCCGGGATTGGAACCGGCAAACACACAGATTCTCTTCATCCCGAACATCTCCTCCCTGTCCTTGCGCTTATCATGGCCTGACAAAATAAGCCCTCCCGAATATCGGGAGAGCTTCGGTGCGGGCACCGTGTCGAAGGGACGATCGCCGCCTCGACTCCTTTTCCCCGGCGAAAATCGCCGCCTGACCTCTTCGACCCGTGACAAGCGGGTCCGTGCCCTACTCCGATGACAGCTTCCCTTCCTTGATCCGGTCCTTAAACTGCTCCCGCAGTCGGGCCTTGAGGAATTTCCCGGCGGAAGTCCGGGGAATTTCCTCGACAAAGACGACCTCGTCGGGCAACCACCACTTGGCGAATCGGGGAGCCAGGAACTGGATTAATTCCTCCTCCGTCGCCTGGACCCCCTCCTTGAGCACCACCACCGCCAGCGGTCGTTCCTGCCACTTGGGATGGGGAACGGCGATCACCGCCGCCTCCGCCACGGCGGGGTGGCCCATCAGGGCGTTTTCCAAATCGACGGAGCTGATCCACTCGCCGCCGGATTTGATCAAATCCTTGGTCCGGTCGGTAATTTTCACATACCCCTCGGGATCGATGGTCGCCACGTCGCCGGTGCGGAACCACCCGTCCTCCGTAAAGGAAGAGAGGGAATCGGGCCGATCGTAGTAATCGGAGGCGATCCAGGGACCCCTCACCTGCAATTCCCCCATGGTTTTCCCATCATGGGGGGCGATGCCCTGCTCGTTGACGATCCGCACCTCCACAAAGGGGGCCGGCAGGCCCTGCTTGGCCCGGTATGCGTACTGCTCGTCCTCCGACCAGGATTCCATGTGGGGTTTCAGGAGGCTCACGGTACCCAGGGGCGCCGTCTCGGTCATCCCCCAGGCGTGCACCACCCGAAGGTTGTGCCGGTCGAAGGCGCGGATCATCGACTCCGGCGCAGCGGATCCGCCCACCACCATGCGCATTTTCGGCGTCAAATCCCACTGGCCGGGATTTTTCTCCAGCACCTGCAGAATACCGAGCCAGATGGTCGGCACCCCCGCCGTAAAGGTCACCCGCTCCCCCTGAAACAGCTCCAACAGGCTGACCGGATCCAGGCGGGGACCGGGGAAGACCTGTTTCGCCCCCACCATGGCACAGGTGAAGGGCAGTCCCCAGGCGTTGACATGGAACATGGGGACCACGGGCAGGACGACGTCATGCCGGGAGATTCCCAAGGTATCCGCCAACGCCGAAGCGAAGGAATGGAGCACCAGGGACCGATGGGTATAGACGACCCCCTTGGGCCTGCCCGTCGTTCCCGAGGTGTAGCACATCCCGGCGGCTTCCTCCTCGTCGATCTCGGGATAGACGAAATCCTCCGCCGGTTCCGCAATGAACGCCTCGTAGTCCTCCATCCCCTCCGGCACCGGACGACCGGTCAGGGGAACCACGATGATCCGCTCCACCTGAAGTTGATCTCGAAATTTTTGAAGCAGGGGCAAGAGTACGTCATCCACAATCAAAAAGCGATCTCCGGCATGGTTGGCGATGTAAGCGATTTCATCCGGGTGAAGCCGAAGATTCAGGGTATGCAGCACACCCCCGGCCGCCGGGATACCGAAGTACGCCTCCAAATGGGCGTAATGATTCCACATCAAGGTGGCAACCCGGTCGCCGCGCTGGAGACCCGCCTTTTGCAGGGCTTTGGCCAGGGAACGCGCCCGGCGGTACAGGTCGGCATACGTATAGCGATGAAGCGACTTGTCCGGCATGCGCGACACGATTTCCACCGATCCGTAGAGGCGGCCCGCCCGTTCCAGCAGGTGCATCAGCGTCAATGGAACGTTCATCATGGTCCCTTTCATCCACGCATCACGCTCCCCAGAACAATGGACTCACTTGCATTGTAATCGATTTATGAGGCAAGATTCAATCAAATGGGATGAATCCATTCATTTTTAAAATTGGATCGAAGGGTGTAACTCCCTTTGGAGTTCACAGGCGCCATCGCGGGAGAGCCGGGAACCGGATGCGGGGACAAGCGTGAAACCGCCGAGGGGGCCGGTGACTATTGGTTCATCCCGGGCCGATTCAAGCGGCCGAAGGGTTCCGCACATGTCGTCGATCGCTGCCGGCTCCCGCTCCAGGTGCGACGGGCGTGCTGAGGGACCTCCTTCGTTCCGGACATTGTCCGGCCACGCCCCCGGCCGCCGAGGCGCCGATCAAACTTTTCAGGAACGCAGGAACGTCGGGCGAATCCCGCCGCGGACCTGTCCACTGGCGGCAAAAGGGCGCTGTCGCGCAGGCGGCGATCCACGCTCGGAGGAGGACTGCCGTGCATCCGTAAGTCCTTTAAACGGCCTTTCTACTCCTGCGGGTAATAAATTCCTTCCCTGCTCCACACCTCTTCCATGGCCTCAAGCCGACGGGAGACCGCCACTTTGTTTTTCCGCCCCACCGCCGTGATCAGGGCGTTGATCAAACTCAGGGGAGCCACATACGAATCCACAAAGGAGGGGAGCCTGCTGGAAGCGACCAAGTAAACCTCCGCCTCGCGGGCCAGGGGCGATCCGTGGGAATCGGTAATCGCCAGGGTCTTCACGCCGCGACTTCTGGCATACTGGATCGCCTGGATCGTCCTGGAGGTATATCGCGGAAAACCGATGCCGATCAACAGATCGTCGGAGCGAAGGGGAGAAAGCTGTTCAAACATGGTGTCCGAATGCTGAATCAGCTTGGTGTTTTCCAAAATCAAGTTGAGGTAAAAGGTGAGGAAGTAACCCAGTGCGTGGGAACTGCGGAAGGCGACAACGGAGATCATCCGCGCACGGCTGATCATGCCGACGGCTTCGGCAAAGGAGGTAGCATCCAGCATGTGCATCGTCTGCTGAAGGTTCCCCAGGTCGTCGTGCAACACCTCGTAAACAACCCGCTGCTCCTCCGGATATGCGTCTTCCGCCATATCCAGCCGCTCCACCGTGGTCAGCCGTTCGCGGATTTCCTCCCGAAGATGGTTTTGCATCTCGGAAAAACCAGAAAATCCGAGGTAAGTGGCAAACCGGATCACCGTCGCCTCACTCACCCCGGCCATTTCCGCCATTTGCGCCGCCGTCAAAAACGGAGCGCGATCGGGATGAGCCTCCATGTAGGCTGCCACCTTCTGATGAGCCCGGCTCATCCCGTCGCTTTTTTCACGGATCCTGCGAAACACGCTTACCTTCTTCTTTTTCACGACATCACCTGCCCTTTACCGTTTGTTTCACCCCCCTCTCAAATCGGTCCAGCGTCTCTGCAATCACGTCCGGCGTATGAGCGGTGGACAGACTGAACCGGTTGAGAGGCTTTACGTAAATCCCTTGATCCAGCAAGGCATAATCGAGCTTTCGGCGAAGGGAAAGTTCAGTGCGCAGAAGATCCTGAACCTGGTTAACCGGACGTTCCCCGAGAACCAGATTGAAAATGCTCCCCACTCCCACAGTTTGTCCCGAAATCCCGTGCCTCTTCAAGATCTCTTCCATCCCCGCACGAAGATTCGCCGTCGCCTTCTCCACTTCGGCGAACACGCCGGGCCGCTTGAGGACGTCGATGGTTGCCATGCCGGCGGCGAGAACGGTGGGATGGCCGTTGTAGGTTCCGCTGTGAAACAGGGTGTCCGAACCCGAACGTCCCTTCCCCTGGGAACCGACGGAAAGGATGTCCGCCGACCGGGGAGACGGCGCACAGAGGTCCATGACCTCCTTCCGACCTCCCACGGCGCCCACGGGAAAACCGCCGCCCAAGACCTTGCCCAATGCCGTCAGATCGGGAATCACTCCGTAACGGCCCTGGGCTCCCGACAACCCGACGCGAAAGCCCGTCTTCACCTCGTCAAAGACGAGCATCACCCCGTAGGCCCGGGTCAGCTCCCTCAGCCCCTTTAAAAATTCCATCTTCGGCGGGATAAATCCTCCCTGTACCGGTTCAAGGATGACCGCCGCCAGCTCATGGCCGTATCGCCGGAAGAGGGCTTCGATTCCCTCCAGATCATTGAAAGGAAGAACCACCGTGTTGTTCAGGTAATAGTCGGGAATC
>JAJYSD010000159.1 GCA_021793745.1 Bacillota bacterium | reverse complement strand
CAGTCCCGCTACGTGGGGAGTGGCCATCGACGGCTATCCGGATAGGTGGAGTAGATGCCCACCCCCGGGGCGGCCACATCCACCCAGCTGCCGTAGTTGGAGAAGGAGGCCTTGGTTTCATCGCTGTCGGTGGCGGCGACGGCGATGGCGTTGCTGTAGTAGGCCGGATAGGTGGGTTGAGAGGAGCCGTTGTTTCCGGCGGCGGCGACCACGACGACCCCCTTCTCCCAGGCATAATTGACGGCTTCCTTCAGGGTAATGGAATCGTTGGGGCTGCCCAGGCTGAGGCTGATCACGTCGGCGCCGTTATCGGCGGCATGGATGATGCCGTTGGCCACATTTTGCAGGGTGCCGGAACCGTTCTCATCCAACACCCGGATGGCGTAGATGGTGGCATCGGGGGCCATCCCGGCGATGCCCCGGCCGTTATTGGTGGCCGCGGCGGCGATGCCGGCGCTGTGGGTGCCGTGGCCGTTTTCGTCATAGGGATCCCAGTCGTTGTCGACATAATCGTAACCCCGGACCACTTTTCCGGACAGGTCGGGATGGTCATACTGGACACCGGTGTCGATAATGGCGATCGAGGTGTCGCCGCTTCCCTGGGTGACATCCCAGGCGGCGGGCGTCTGGACCTTTTTTTACCCCCCACTGTTGGCTGGAAAACAGGGGGTCATCGGGGGTCCACTGGGCGGTGAAAAGATAGTTGGGCTCCGCGTACTCGACGTCGGGGTTTTTTTCATATTCCCGGATCACTTCTTCCACGGACCGGCCCTTGATCTTCACCACGTCAAAGCCGATCTCCTTGTTGTGGAAGAGGAGGTCGGTGTTCAATTCCAGATGGATGTCCAATGTCAAACGGGGTTCGGCGTTCTCCTTAAATTTGACGATGACTTGATCGGGTACATAGGAGCGCTTGTCCAAGGTGCCTTCTTTTTCGGCTTCCGCTCCGGCCGATGGGGGAAAGATCAGAAGGATGGCTATCAACAGGGCGGCTGCCCTTGTCCACGTGCGTTTCATGGGATCCCTCCTTGAAAAAGAAAAGCGATGCGCCTGCTGATCGTAATAGGATTTCTGAGGAAAAGAAAGAAATTGAGGAAATCCGCTTTTTTGATCAAGTATTAAAACGGGATTCTTTCACAGAGGGTTTCGCGGCAGATAATGGTATCCATTCCGGGGGCGATGGGAGGGGCCATTGCGGAGCGTCCGACGAGGGGGAAACTTACAAAAAGGAACCTGATTTTCCAATCGACAGCGCGGAGAGATGGAAAATCGGTTCCGTTTTTATGTGCCCGATCCTCCGTTTGTCGAACCCGATCCTTTTAATCGGTCACTTCGAGGAGGGCCACCGCTCCCTTTTGGGCGTGGTGGAACTGGTGCGTCACGATGGGGTAGGTGCCCGCTTCCTTGACGGTAAACTCCACCACCGCTCCGCCGCTGGCCGGCAGCATCACGGTCTGCATGCCCTTGAAGCGGTTCTTGGGGTTGCCGTCGAGGTATACGTTGTCGAACAGGGTGCCGACGACGTGGAACGAACTGACCTGGTTCGGCCCCGCATTGAGCACATAAAGGCGGACTTTTTCACCAGCCTTGGCTTTCAAGGGTTTCTCCTTTAATTGGTATGTGGTGCCGTTGGTGTTTCGATCCCCCTTTTTCAGCGCCTTGGTCGAAAAGACCACGTATTCCGGCTGCTTTTCGGTCATGGCATCCAAGTCGTTTTCCGCATACCATTCGTTCTGAATCAGTGTGAATTCGCGGTCCACCTGGGAGTCGGTCGGGTATCCGTTTTTCGGCTTGACGATGATGACGCCGTGCATGCCGTTGGCGATATGCTGAAGCACCGGTTCGGTGCCGCAGTGGTACATGAACACCCCCGGCTTGCTCGCCGTATAGGTAAAGGTTTTGCTTTGACCGGAAGCGATATCGATAAACTGTTTGGATGGGGATGCGTGGACGGCGTGGAAATCCATACTGTGGGGGATGGCGGGGTCGTGATTTTCGAGGGTAAAGCGGATCGTGTCGCCTTCGTTGACGGCGATCAGAGGGCCCGGAGCTTCGCCGTTGAAGGTCCAGGCCTTGTAGGTGACACCCTGGTCGATCTCGATGTCGGTCACCTGGGCGGTCATTTCCACTTTCACCTGGTGATCATTCAGTCGTTCGATTTTGACGGGGGTGGGTTTTTGGTTGACATCCTGGTGTGCAGGGATTGTTTGGACTGCGGGCTTGTTCCGGGAGGTTGCGGCCCCGTCCGTGTCGAGGGGCGTTCCACAGCCGGTCAACATTCCGACAAGCAAAGGGATCAACAGACCGATGATAAGGGGCTTGCCCATCCTGCACGACCTCCTTATGTGATATTTTCCACAAATAAATTGTGAAGGAATTCCTTTAGAAACAACGTATTCACCTTCATATTACAATACGTCTGGCAATAAATTGTGATACCAATCACGTATATCGCCGTTGTCACAAATCCATAAAAGGGTCTCCGGCCAAGAGAAAAAACCCTGCGGGTGAGCCGCAGGGTAAAAGGGGGGAAGAATCGATACGTCCCTTTACAGGCGCTCGCCGTCTTTTACGGAGGAGGGACGCAGGCGGAAGAGCGATTTCACCACGAACCATGCCAGCGGCAGCACCCCGAACCCGATGAAGATCGTGTCCGGAAGTGCGCGCCACCACAGCAGGGTGCGGACGAGGGATTCCCGGTAGAATCCGGGATCCCGGGCCGCCCAAAATCCGCTTTGGTACGACTCGGCCAACTGCAAAATCCCGACGGGAAGCAGGGTGATGAGAATCATGCCCGCCAAACCGATGTTGAGTCCCCAGCAGGCGATCTTGAGGAGCCGGTCGTTCCACGCCTTCGGTTTGACGAGATTGCGCAGGGTATAGAGCAACACGGCGATGGCGAACATGCCGTAGACCCCCATCAGCGCTCCGTGGCCGTGGGCGGGTGTGAGGAAGGAACCGTGCTGATAATACGATACTGCCGGCAGGTTGATCAGGAATCCGAGCACGCCGGCGCCGACGAGGTTCCAAACGGCCGTGGAAATGAGGAACCAGAACGCGGCGCGGTACGGGAAGTTTACGCCGCCCTGCTGCAACATTCGGTAGTGTCCGTAGGCCTCCAGGATAAGCAGCGTCAGCGGGATCACTTCCAGGGCGGAAAAGACCGCTCCGAGGCTGATCCAGATCTCCGGCGCGCCGATCCAGTAGTAGTGGTGTCCGGTTCCGATGACGCCGCTGCCGAGCAGGAGGATCAGCTGGAAGTACAGGGCCCGCACCGTCGACTTCCGGGTCACCAAGCCCATCTGTACGAGCAAAAAGCCGATGACGACGACGGCAAAGACCTCAAAGATCCCTTCCACCCACAGGTGGATGATCCACCAGCGCCAGTAATCGGCATAGGTGATGTTGCTGCCGGGGTTGAAGAAGAAGGCGAAAATGTAGAAGGCCGGCACGGCGATGGCCGCATAGAACAACAGGTGCACCAGCCCGCCCTTGTCCGTTTCCGCCTTCAGGGCATCGCGCAGGCCGCGGTAGACGATGAACAGCCAGATAAACATGCCGATGGCCAGAACGACTTGCCACAGGCGACCGAGCTCCAGATACTCCCAACCCTGGTGTCCGAACAGGAACCACAAGTTGCCCAGATATCCCTTCACGCCGAGCCATTGGCCGATCATGCTGCCGACGACCAACACCACGAGGGCCCAAAACAGGATATCGACCAGGAGGCCCTGGCGTTTCGGCTCGCGTCCCCCGACGCGCGGGGCAATGTAGATGCCCATTCCCAACCAGGCCGTCGCGATCCAAAGAACGGCCAGTTGCAGGTGGTATCCTTTGGTGACGTTAAAGGGCAGCAGGTCCGTGATCCAGTCCAGCCCGAAGAAGGAGTCCGGCTCCACATAATAGTGGGCGAGGAGTGCTCCGAACATCACCTGGATGAAGAACAAAAGGGCCACGACGGCAAAATATTTGCCGGTTTTTCGCTGGCTGGCGGTGACAGGGACGGCGTTCAGATTGAATCGGGGAAATTGGCCCGTCGTGTAGGCTTCCTGCATATCCAACCGGTAGCGGAAGTAGAAGTACAGAATCAGCGCGGTGAAGCCGACCAGGAGGGCTGTGCTGACGGCACTCCACCAGATGGATGCAAAGGTCATGGTATTGCCTGCTTCTTCGTCATAGGGCCAATTGTTTGTAAAGGTGTGGGTCTCTCCCGGCCGGTGGGTGCTGGAAAGCCAGGCCGTCCAGAAGAAGAAGTCGGCGATCTGTGTCAATTGATCCCCTTCCGCCACCCAGGCGCGATCGGTTTTCGGCATGTGCTTTTCCTGGATCAACCCCGGAGGGATCCCGTTGCCGTCTCCTTGGGTGAAAACGGTCCGGTAGTGCTCCCGCACCTTCTGAAGGGCGTGTACCTGGGCGTCGGTGAGGGTGAGGGAGTCGTTATCCGGATCGTACCGATTCACCCGGATCTCCTCCTTCACCCTTTCTTTGATCAGGGATTTTTCTGCGGCCTCCAGCTGGGCGAACGGCTTGCCGTACTCCTGTTTGGCGCGGTAATCCTGCATCGCCGTGACGGCGATGTGCAGCGCTTCGGAGGTGTAGTCCGGACCCAGGTAGGAACCGTGACCGAGGACCGACCCGTAATCCATCAACCCGTATTTCTGGTAAACGGCTTGTCCGCCCTTGATCTGCTCGGCGGTGGTGATCACGTCCCCTGCGGGGCTGATCACCTTTGCCGGGCGGGGGGCCATCGACTCATATACCCAATATCCTCCGACCAGGAGGACAGTAAAGCTGATCAGAAGCGTGACGATCAAGATCTGCTTCAACA
>JAJYSD010000158.1 GCA_021793745.1 Bacillota bacterium | reverse complement strand
TGATCGTCATCCATCGACGCTCCCGATCTGCGTATCCGATCAATTTCCGCATGGGATCCATCTTGGCCTTCTTGGTCGTCTATTTGGCTGTGATGGCGGGAATAACTTGGATCCAGGTGAATGACTGGTCGAACAAGTGGCTCTACTACTCCCTCGGCCTGGCGGTTGTGACGGTCGCGGTCTTTGTGACCGGCATTTTCCGGTTCCAAACCTTCTTCGGAACGCTTCAACGCTTGCCGGGGCTGTTGAAAGGGAGGTGAAAACCGATGGGTTTGTACCCCTATTCCGACAAAGGGCGGCTCCAGACCCTGTTCATGATCATGGTGGCTTTTGCCCTGTTGGGCCCCACGTTGGGGATTCCGCTGACGCCCAACTTTAAACTGACGTTGTTCCGGGTGACCTTTTTTGTGCTGTTGGCCCTCCTCGTGTTTCAATGGCGGGTTTATCGAAACAGCTTAGAAATCGCCCATATGGACCGAATTCGCTCTCATCTGGGCTTTTTCGGCTTTTGGCTGGTCTACAGCGCCTTCTCCCTGACCTGGGCTGCGGATCTCGGCATGGGGATCCGCTATACGGTTTTTCTCTTCATGATGGTCACCCTCTGTCTGGCCTTTCCCTTTTTCATCCGCTCGGAAGGGGCGTGGTGGAGAACTTCCAAGGCGGTATTTTGGACTTTCTTCGTGATTGTCGCCTACGGGGTTTTTGAATCGGTCACCCATATCCACCTGCCCTCCTCCCGTTATTGGGGGCAGGACTTTCCCTCGGTCACCTCCTTTTTCACCAACCAAAACGATCTGGCGACCGCCGTCAGCCTGCTGCTTCCTTACCTGGCGCTCTACCTGTACATGGTGCGGGGCAGCCTGTGGCGGAAGGGGTGGGTCTATCTAACCATCGTCTTCGCACTGTACTGCCTGTTGGTGACGGGATCCCGGGGGAACACCTTTTTCGCGCTGCCCTTGATGGTCATCGTCTGGATGATCACCCTTCCCTTCACCACGCCCCGGGAGGAGCTTTGGAACTGGCGGAACTGGCTGAAGGGCGCCGGAGTGATCATCTCCATTGCGCTCATCGTCGGTTGCATGTACATGTTCCTGTTTGACGGCGCCACGCGCGATAAACTGGCTACCGCGACCGGTATTCTCCTGGACATCCAGGGGACCACCTGGAATGTGGATGAATTGGAGGGAGAGCTGGAGGCCGGGGCCGGTACCCGGGGCATGAGCATCGTGATCCGCTGGTACCTGCTGCTGTACGGTTTGCGCTTTCTGAAGGAGAGCCACTTCATGGGAGTGGGAGCCGGCAATGTGGAAGCCCACATGGAGGCATACCGACACCAGTTGGAAAACATCGTTAACATTCACAACTGGTGGGCGGAGATCCTGGTCAACTTCGGCGTGATCGTCTTCGGCCTGTATGTGGTCTTTTACGGACTTCTCCTGTGGCGCCTGTGGAAGCTGGCGCGGCTGAAAAGTTCCCCCCGGGTCAGCCCCTTGGTCCGGTGGGGAGCCCTTTCCAGCATGTTGTCCCTGATCGGCTACCTGTTTGGAGGGATGGTTCCCAGCACGGCCATTCATTTTACCCCGATGTGGATTGTGTACGGGATCGCCTTGGCGATCGTGGTGGTGGGTGAGCGTCAGGCGCGTCAGAAAGGAACCGCTGATGGCCCGATAAGGTCTCCCGATGCCTGAGGAGGGGGCCCCTGAAAGGGGAGTGAAGGATGGTCCGAAAAGTGATGATATTGAGTTCCGTTCATCGGTATGACGATTCCCGGATCTTTCACAAACAGGCCGTTTCATTGGCCCGGGCGGGGTTTCGGGTGGAGCTTCACGCTGTCGCCGATTTCGATGAACGGATGGAAAACGGCGTTCGCATTGTCGGCCTTCCTTCCCACCGGAGTCGTCTGCGGCGGCTTTGGGCCGGGTGGCGATTATTTCGGCGTGCGCTCCGGTCGAAGGCGGATGTGTACCATTTTCACGATCCGGAACTGCTCCCCTGGGGGTTGCTGCTCCAATGGATAACCCGGCGGCCGGTGGTGTATGATGTCCACGAGGATTTGCCGAAGCAGGTCTATACGAAGCCCTGGATTCCGCCCCGGCTGCGCGGGGCTGTTTCCCGGGTCGTTCACTTTGTCGAAAAGGGGATGGCCCGCCGCCTTTCCGCCGTCATCACCGCCACGGAGTCGATCGGCGAACAGTTTTCCCGCGTGCGGAAAAGGGTTGTGATCAAGAATTACCCCCTTCCGATGCCCGAAGTCGACGGGACGGAGCGGGAAGGCAGCAACCGGATTCTGTATGTCGGGGGAATCTCCTATCTGCGGGGGTACCGGGAGATGATCGCCATGATGGATCACATCCCCCCGGAGTTGGGAGCCGAGCTGCACCTCATCGGACCGCTGCAATACATCGATGAGGAGGATCGGGATCCCGAGCGACTCAAGGAAAAGGGGATTCACCTTCACGGGGTCGTCCCCTTTCGGGAGATTCCCGAATGGCTAGCCAAGGGAAAGGTGGGTCTGGTCTGCCTTCATCCCGTGGACAACTACCGGGAGGCGCTCCCGATCAAGATGTTTGAGTACATGGCGGCGGGCCTTCCGGTGGTTGCCACCGATTTTCCCTTGTGGCGAAGGATTTTGGAGGAGAGCGGCTGCGGCGTGACCGTCGATCCCCTCAATCCCGCGGACATGGCGGAGAAAGTCACCGCTTTGCTCAAGGATGACCCGATGCGACAGCGCATGGGGAAAAACGGTCGGCGGGCTTTTTTGGAGAAGTACAATTGGCGGGCGGAGGAAACCAAGCTGCTGGATCTTTATCGGGAATTGACCGAGGAACGGGGGAATTCCATGGAACGAAAACCCTTCAAGATCTGGATTGCCAACCATTATGCCGTCCCGCCCAACATTGAAGGGATCACCCGTCACTTCGAACTGGCCCGGGAGTGGGTGACGAAGGAACATGCGGAGGTGACCCTGTGGCTGTCCCGGTTTCTTCACCCGCGGCGATCCTTTATCACCGAAGATGAAATGCGGCAGATCGAAAGGGTTCCGGGACTGGATCTGAATTGGCTGTGGTCATTTCCCCACCGGCGCAACGACATTTGGCGCATCATCAACATGATCAGCTTTTCCGCACTGTTTTTCTTGGCGGGCCTGTTCCGGAAGAAGCCCGATGTGTTGGTGGCCTCTTCCCCCCACCTGCTCACGGCCTTGGCCGGCTGGCTGCTTGCCCGTCTGAAGGGATGTTCCTTCGTGCTGGAGGTCCGCGATCTTTGGCCGGACTCCCTTCTGCACATGGGGAGGTTGAACAATTCGGTCGTGATCCGACTGCTCCGCTGGTTGGAATCCTTTCTGTACAACCACTCCGACCGAATTGTCGTGCTGACCGAATACCAGCGGAAATTTATCACCGCCAAGGGCATCGATCCCGACCGCATCACGCTGATTCCCAACGGGGTGATGGTCGGCTCCTGGAAGCCGGATCCGGCAAAGCGCAAGGAGATCCGCCGGCAGTGGGGGATTACGGAGGAGCAGTTTGTCGCCATCTACACCGGCGCCCACGGACCGGCCAATGCCCTGGAGGTGGTCGTAAAGGCCGGAGTGCACCTGGAGTCGGGCATCTCGATCGTCCTGATGGGGGATGGACCGGAGAAGGAGAAACTGATCCGGTTGAAGGAGGAGCTGGGGCTGGACCATGTGCATCTCATGCCTCCGGTTCCGAAACAGGAGGTGTACGATTACATCTACGCCGCCGACTGCAGCATCATCAGCCTCGCGGATAATGAGATCTTCCGCGGAGCCCGATCCAACAAGCTTTACGATTACATGTTTGTGGGCCTTCCGATCGTGACCACCGTGGACGGGGAACTCCGGGAAATCATCGAGGAAAACGGCGTCGGGCTGTTTGCCGGAGCGGAGAATCCGGAGGGATTGGCCCGGGCCATCGCCCGGATCCGACAAATGGCGCCGGAGGAGCGGGCGCGGATTGCCCAGCGGGGGATGGATTACATCCAACGGGAAGGAAACCGGAAGGTGTTGGCGCATCGGTAGGTCCGCCGCGTGAAACAGTTGTGGGATCGGGAGCGGTTTGTCGACTCGTCGATCCCGGAACGGCGTTGAGACGGTGGAGAAGGTCGCTTTTGGACCCTGAGGACGGGGGTTTGAGAAGGATTTCCGTGTTCAGATGGCACCTCTTGCAGGCTTCGTGAAATCAGATGGCATCGGTTCGATACAGGGAGGATTTGCGATGAAGGTAATGGTAACGGGCGGCGCCGGTTTCATCGGTTCTCACATCGTGAACCGCTTGATCGCCCTCGGACATGACGTGGTCATTCTGGACAATCTCAGCACGGGAAAAAAGGCCTTCATCCACCCGGAGGCGTCTTTTTACCAGATGGATATTCGGGATCGGCGGCTCGGGGAAATCGTGAAGGTGGAGCGGCCGGATACCGTGATTCACCAGGCGGCGCAGAGTGAGGTGCCGACTTCCGTAAAGGATCCCTTATTCGATGCCGAGACGAACATTCTGGGGACTTTACGGTTGCTGGAGGCCTGTCGGCAATCGGGGGTGCAAAAGATCGTATACGCCTCCTCGGCGGCGGTTTACGGGGAACCGGCCTACCTTCCCATCGATGAGGAGCATCCGGTGGAACCCCTCTCCAATTACGGAATTTCCAAATACACGCCGGAATCCTATCTGAAAATGTACAACCAATTGTACGGGCTGGATTACACGATTCTTCGCTATGCCAATGTGTATGGCATCCGCCAGGAACCGAGGGGAGAGGGAGGGGTGATCGCCATCTTCCTCGATCGGTTGCTTCGGGGGGAGGCGTTGACGA
>JAJYSD010000157.1 GCA_021793745.1 Bacillota bacterium | reverse complement strand
GCCGCCGGGGGAGCCGGCGCCAGGGGGTGATCAAGGTGGATGTGGATCGCCGCGCCTTTCAGGAGGCGGGCCTCCCGGTTCCGGGGGAGGAGCACAGTCGGGATCTGCCCTTTGTCCTCACCTGTGATGTGGCGACGAGGGAACAACGGCTCGAAGTCACCTATCCGGGACTCGGCGTGATCCACACCGCCTCCGGATTTGACGGAACGGTCGAACGCATCCGCCTGGTCCGCACCCACCCTGCCGGGACCGACGGAGAGCTTCTCCGCCTCCACCTCTTGGTGGATTACGTCCCTTCGCCCGAGGAGGATCCCACCCTGCTGAAAAGCCGGGAATATTATTCGGTGCCGCCCCTGACCCGTATGGGTTACGGCATTGCCTATTTCGGGTTGGCCGCCTTTCTCTTGTTCATGCTGGCCCTGATCGGACAGGCGCCGGTACAGCCTCCGACGGTGGCCCAGGGTTGGCGTTTCCCTGTTCCCCTATGAAAAAAGCGGGTCCATCGGACCCGCTTTTTTTACTGGGGATTGGTCTGGGGTTTGCCGCTCACACTGCCGGAAAAGGCCGGGGGAGTGGAGGGGTGTTCCTTTGCCTGACGCTCCTTCCTCCGTTCGTTGCCCACCCAGCGGAAGAAGGTATATGCCAGGGCGATACTGTAGGAGATCTCCTGGGTGATTTTCATCAACACGCCGCCCAATTGCTGATCATGCAGCGGGGAAAGCATCGGGACGAGCGTGGACCCCTCTTTATACATGGCAAACATGGGGCTGTCGGAGAAGATGATGAGGGCACAGGCCGGGAGGAGCAGACCGCCTCCGCCGATGATGTACCCGATCTTTTTCAGATCGCTCAACCGATCCATCTCCGGCAGCGGAACCGTGATGGGCCACCAGAAGAACAGGGCGGTGATGCCGAGCAGGAGGTGGAAGCCGGTATGCAGCCATTCCTTCGCCATGGCGGCATCGAAGACCATCGGGAAGTGATAGAGCGACAGCAGCCCGTTAAACAGGAACAGGGCCACAAGGGGGTGCGTGAAGAACGTGAGCACCGGCTTCACACCGGGAATGCGGAGGAAGGCGCGGTACATCCACTCCGGAATGCCATTTAGGAAGAAGGGTGGCAGGACCAGAAAAAGGATCGCCATCTGCAGCATGTGGAAGCTGAACAGCTCGTGAGCCAGCAGGTTCAGGGGGCTGCCCAAAGCGAAATATCCGATGATCAGCCCGCCCAAAAACCAGATTTTCTGGACCGGTCGAACGGGTGTCGATTCCGGGAATAGGCGACGCAGGGGGCCGACGAGGATCAGATACGTGGCTCCCAACAGGATGGCCAGCAGGTTTCCCGGCAGATTCCAGTTGGCGGGATGTTGAAACAGTTCCACCACTTCGCTCACATAAATCCCTCCCTTCGGAGCCGAGAGATGCATCCGAGCTTTTAACATTGTTCACGAGACCCTATGAAAAAATTCGGACGGGGAAAAAGTGTGACCCCCTTTCCCGTCCGGATCGATTCGAGGCAACCTTACTTGTCGAGGAGCTGCTTGATGTCTTGAACGATCTGGTCGTCATCCGGCCGGACACCGTTGTAGAACTTTCGAACCTTGCCGGTCTCATCGATGAGGTAAAAATGGGTTCCGTGCACCACCTGATCCGATTCGGGATCCATCCGGACCTCCGCCTTAAAGGTTTCCCGGGACAGCTTTTGAATTTTCTCGAAGGGATAACCCGTCAGGAAGTGCCAGTTGGAAAAGTCGATCTTGTGTTGCTTGGCGAACTCGTGGATCGCCTTTTGATCATCCCGCTCCGGATCGACGCTGAAGGAGACGATTTCCACGTCCAGCCCCTCAAATTTCAGCCGCTTCTGGAGGAGGGCCATATTGGCCGTCATCGGAGGGCAGACGGTATTGCAATTGGTGAAGACGAAATCGGCGAGCCATACCTTCCCCTTCAAATCGGACAATTTAAAGGGTTTCCCGTCCTGGTCGACCGCCTCGAATTCCGGTACCTCCCAGGCGATTTCCGATTCCGTCTCATTGGAAGGCGCAGGAGCCGGTCCGCTGAAGGGGAGACAATTGGCAACATCCAAGGCCTTCCATATGAGAAGGGCAGCGAAGAGACCGATCCCGCCGAACCATGCAACCTTCTTCCACCGTTTTCGCCGGTCTTGCATCAGATAGCTCTCCCTTCCCCTATCGGTCAGCGTATCCTTCGATGTATCGATAACAACTTGTTGACTGGAACTTGAAGAGGGACAACCGGAATGAAGTCCGGCTTTCCCTCATGATAACACATGAAGGATGAAACCGGTTGAAAAGACAAAAAACCGTCACTTTCCGGCGGGATGCCTTTCTGCAGGGACTGGGCGGCCGGAAGAAATGTTAATCCCCTGACAAGTCTTGAATTTCGCGCTTCGATCATTTATAATCCGAATTGAAACAAATGAATGATTGTTCATTCAAGTGAGCTTGCGGTTCCAGCCATTTGGCCCATCCGGGGACGCACGATCCGAGCATCTTTACAGGGAGGGAGAAACCGATGGCGTACTCGCTGGAAGGAAAAGTGGCACTGGTTACGGGCGCTTCGCGCGGGCTGGGGAGGGCCGATGCGTTGGCCCTGGCCCGGGCGGGGGCGGATGTGGTGATCACCGACATCTTGCTGGAAAGCGTCGATGATGACGAAACGGCGCAAAAGTACGGACCGATGAGCCAGGTGATGAAGTCGACGGGGGTCGTCTATGCCGAAAAGACGGCGGAGGAGATCCGCAAAATGGGGCGCCGTTCGATGGCCATCCGGATGGATGTCACCGACCGGGAACAGGTGAACGAGGTCTTCCAGAAGGTGAAGGAGGAGATGGGGGCCATCCACATCCTCGTCAACAACGCGGCCACTCTGGACCACGTCTCCCGCATCGAGCACCAGAACGACGAGTTTTGGGAGCGGGATTTGCGGGTGAACCTGACGGGGACCTACAACTGCACCAAGGCGGTCTGGCCCATCATGAAGGAGCAGAACTGGGGGCGGATCATCAACATGGCCTCCGTCGCGGGAACCATCGGCGGCTTCGGCCAGGCCAGCTACTCCACGACCAAGGCCGGGATTCTCGGCTTTACCAAGAGCATGGCCCTGGAAGGCGCCCGCTACAACATCACTGTAAACGCGATCGTGCCCGGTGTGGTCAACACGGAAGCCTTCCAGATGATCGATCCCAAGATGCGGGAGCGGATGATCCAGCGCACCGCCTTCAAGCGGCCCGGCGAGCCGGAGGACATCGCCAATGCCATCTGTTTCCTCGCGTCGGACCACGCCAAGTACATCACCGGGATCGAGCTGAACGTATCCGGCGGGATTGAATTGTTCACCTTCTGAACTTCGCCGCGGCGGGCCTGCCGCACGGCGGGCCCCGGCCTTTTCGGCTGTGGTGTCATCGTTTCAAAGATTGCAAGGGGGAGAGGAGACGCGTGAGTGCCAGGGATGCCGTGATCATCGATGCCGTGCGGACGCCGATCGGCCGGAAAAAGGGCTCCTTGAGCCGGACCCGGCCCGATGAGATGGCGGCCCATGTGCTGTCCGCCATCGTGGAGAAAAACGGAATCCAACCGGACGTGGTGGAAGATGTGAAAATGGGCTGCGTCACCCAGATCGACGAGCAGGGGTTCAACATCGGGCGGATGGCCGCTTTGATCGCCGGTTTTCCGGTGGGGGTTTGCGGGGTCAGCTCCAACCGGATGTGCGGTTCCAGCCTGGAGACATTAAACCAGGCGGCCCACGAAATCATGGCCGGCATGGGTGACCTGTTCATCGCCGCCGGCGTCGAAAGCATGAGCCGCGTGCCGATGGGCAGCGACGGCGGGAACTTCAGTTCCAAGTTGACGGACCGGTACATGATCATCCCCCAGGGCTTCTCCGCGGAGATGATCGCCTCCCAGTGGGGTTTCACCCGGGAGGAGCTGGACCGGTATTCCTATGAAAGCCATCAAAAGGCCCTGCGCGCCCAGCGGGAGGGCTGGTTCGACCGGGAGATCGTCCCCATCGATGTGAAGACGGAGGAAGGGGAGACGGTCCGGATGGCGAAGGACGAGACGCCCCGGGCGGACACCAGCCTGGAAAAGATGGCGCAGCTTGAGCCCTCCTTCCAGGCGGACGGGGTTGTGACCGCCGGCAATTCCAGCCAGATTTCCGACGGGGCGGCGGCGGTGCTGATCGCCTCCCGGGAGAAGGCCGAAGAGTTGGGGCTGAGGCCCCGGGCCCGGATCGTCGCCACCGCCACGGCCGGGGTGGATCCGACGATCATGTTGACCGGCATCATTCCCTGCACGGAAAAGGTGTTGAAAAAGGCCGGTTTGACGATGGACGACATCGACCTGTTTGAGGTGAACGAAGCCTTTGCTTCGGTGGTGCTGGCCTGGCAAAAGGAGACCCAGGCCCCCTGGGAAAAGGTGAACGTCAACGGCGGGGCGATCGCCCTGGGCCATCCGCTGGGGGCGAGCGGCGCCCGCATCACCGCCACGCTCCTGCACGAAATGGAGCGGCGTGAAGCCCGCTACGGGTTGATGACGATGTGCATCGGCTTCGGCATGGCCATCGCCACCATCATCGAGCGGGAAGGATGATCGGTGGGCTGGGGAGAAGACGGGTTTTCCCGGCGGGACGGTGAGCTCCGACGGAACCCGTCTTCTTCCCGTTTGGGATGAAAACGCTTACCTCAAGGAGCAGATGCCAATGGACATGCGACGAGGGGATTTTCTCAAGGGAATGAGGGTGCTGGACTTTTCCCGGTACCTGCCGGGCCCCTATGCCACCATGCGCCTGGCCGATATGGGGGCGGACGTGATCAAG
>JAJYSD010000156.1 GCA_021793745.1 Bacillota bacterium | reverse complement strand
TGCAACGATGGAAAAGCCTTCGCATCACCGCAATTCTTTTGCTGACGCTGCCATTGATCCTGTCGGCCTGCGGACAATCCTCCGACGGCAACGCTTCATCCGAGGGAAAAAAAGAAGTCACCCTCATGCTGGACTGGTTGCCCAACACCAACCACACGGGCCTGTACGTCGCCCAAAAGAAGGGCTACTTCGCCGAAGAGGGACTGGAAGTGGAGCTTGTCACCCCCGGGGAGACTTCGGCCAACGAGCTGGTGGGTGCCGGCAAAGCGCCCTTTGGCATCAGCTCCCAGGAATACGTGACCCAGGCCCGAGCCCAGGGAGTGCCCATCGTGTCGATCGCCACCATCCTGCAGCACAATACCTCGGGCTTCGCCGCACCCAAGGAGAAAAAGATCCGTTCCCCTGAGGATTTCGTCGGCAAAACCTACGGCGGATGGGGCACGCCGATCGAAAATGCCTTCATCCAAACGGTGCTGGAGTTGGACGGCATCAAAGCGGACAACGTGGAGGATCAAGTGCGGATTGTCAACATCGGCCAGGCCGATTTTTTCACCGCCGTCAAACGGGATATCGACTTCTCCTGGATCTATTACGGGTGGACGGGCATTGAAGCGGAGCTCCGGAATGTTCCTCTGGATATCATCTATCTGAAGGATCTGGACCCCGTCCTCGATTTCTACACGCCAACCATCATCACCAACGAATCGATGATTCAAAAGGACCCGGAAACCATCAAGAAGTTCCTGCGGGCGGTGAAAAAGGGGTATGAATATGCGATCGATCACCCTGAGGAGGCCGCCGACATTCTGATCGAGGCGGTCCCTGAATCGGATCCCGAACTGATCCGAAAATCCCAGCAATGGATGAGCAAGCAGTACCGGGCCGACGCACCGGCCTGGGGGGTGCAAAAGGAAAAAGTCTGGACCGACTTCACCGATTGGATGTGGAAACACAAGCTGATCGAGAAGAAGATCGACCCGACCAAGGCCTTTACCAACGAATTCCTGCCCCAATGAAGGCGATGCAAAACGGGGGAAACCACCATGAACATGCTGCTGCGCGATATCCATAAAACCTACCGGGGGCCGGCAGGGGATCTCCCCGTCCTTCAGGGAATCGATCTGGAAATCCATACCGGAGAATTTGTCTCCCTGATCGGTCCCAGCGGCTGCGGCAAGAGCACCATCTTCAACATCCTGAGCGGGCTGGAGGTGCCGGACCAAGGCCGTGTCACCCTGGACGGAAAGGATGTGACCGGCCGCACCGGCCACGTCAGCTACATGATGCAGAAGGATTGCCTGCTGCCCTGGCGGACGGTGCTGGACAACGCCATCCTCGGCGCGGAGATCCGGGGGCTTCCCCGCCGGGAGGCCCGGGCAAAGGCCCGGGATCTGCTGCCCCTCTTCGGTCTGGCGGATTTCGCCGATGAATATCCCTCCCGCCTCTCCGGGGGGATGCGGCAGCGGGCGGCCCTCCTCCGGACGGCGATGACCGGACGGGATCTCTGGCTCCTGGATGAGCCCTTCGGCTCCCTGGACGCCCTGACCCGGGAACAGATGCAGGATTGGCTCTTGAACATCCGGAATCGCTTCGGCCACACCATCGGTCTGATCACCCACAGCATCGACGAAGCGATCTATCTGTCGGACCGGATTGTGGTGCTCACGCCCCGACCGGCCCGGGTGAAGGAGGTCGTCACCGTCGATCTCCCCCGCCCCCGCTCCCGCCGGATGGTTACCCAGGAACCCTTTCTCCGGTGCAAAGAGCGGCTGTGGCGTCTGCTGCACGAGGAGAAAGCGGCGGTCAGCGGGGAACCCCCTCGGTAATCGACCCAGCGCAGGGAGAAGCCGCCCGGGTGACTGGCCCCTCCACGAAATCGGGGCGGAACATCGAGACTCCGCTCCCGGATCCGTGATTTCAACCGTTTCAGCCGGAGAGACCCTCAGGCTCTTTTTCATGGAACCATGGAAGCATGTGTTCCGTTGGCGATGGATCTGCTAAACCCACCCACCTGGGCAAACGGGGCGGCGCGGAATCCCTACACCGCGGCGAAACCGTCTGAAAACTCCCGAAACGGAACTCTGTTCCCCTGCCCCCGCCGCTTCGCCCCCCGCAGCGGTTGTCCCCCGCCCTCTCCCACTTTGAATCTTCAAAAGAAAACGGGTATATAAAAGGGATGAAGACAACGGATCGCGGAGGGATGATGGCATGACTTCCGTTTACCGGCGATGGACGCGTTTCCTCGCGGTGATCTTGGCAACCGGCGTCACCGTGTTCATTGCTCAGACGCCCACCTGGGCGGGTGCGGGTCCGGAAGACAGCGCTGTCAATCAAACCCTCCACTGTGAAACAAGGGCGGAGGCCCTCCTTCAACGCATGACTCCGGAAGAAAAAATCGGCCAGATGGTGATGGCCTTGCCCCATGACGACCCGCACGGCATGCCCGATGAACAAACCCGCAAGGCCATTCAGCAATACCATGTGGGTTCCTTCATCCTTTATCACCGGAATGATCCCGGGTCGGCCACCCGTTACAACAATCGCCTGCAGCGATGGGCAGCGGATACGCGCCTGGGCATTCCCTTGCTCCTTTCCGCCGACTTTGAATACGGCACCCTGCAACATGTACGCCGGGGAACGACCGGTTTCCCGCGTCCCATGGGGATCGGCGCCACTCGCAGTTTGAAGGAGACAGCCGTCGCCGCCCGGATCACCGCCCGGGAAGCGCGGGCCATGGGCTTCCACTGGAACTACGCTCCCTTGGCGGATGTGAACACCCGTCCCGAAAACCCCGTCATCGGTGTCCGCTCCTTCGGCGAAAAAACCCGCCTCGTCTCCGACATGACCGCCGCCTTTGTCCGCGCCACTCAAAAAGAACGGGTCATCGCCACCCCCAAACACTTTCCGGGGCATGGAGATACGGATACCGATTCGCATCTGGACCTGCCGGTCGTCACATATGACCGGGAAACCCTGGAAAAGGTGCACTTGCCTCCTTTCCGGGCCGCCATCGATGCCGGGGCCGACGCGGTCATGACCGCCCATGTGGTGGTCCGGGCGATCGACCCCCATCTCCCCGCCAC
The DNA here is from genome assembly GCA_021793745.1 of Bacillota bacterium. Taxonomy (GTDB): domain Bacteria; phylum Bacillota; class Bacilli; order Thermoactinomycetales; family DSM-44946; genus Planifilum. Next base: position 1,762 of record JAJYSD010000156.1, on the reverse strand, counting down.
CCTGTCTCCCCAAGTACTGACGGGACTGCTGCGGGAGGAGATGGGGTTCGAGGGGATCATCGTGACGGATTCGATGAGCATGGACGCCATCGATGAGCATTGGGGAACGGCGGAAGCGGCCGTAATGAGCGTCAAAGCCGGAGCGGACATCGTCATGTCCACCGGTTCCGACGGCACCTTTGCGGATCTGGTGGAAACCGTGGAAGGTCTGCGGGAGGCCTACCGCTCCGGAGAGCTCTCCGAAAAGCGGATCGACCAGTCCGTCCGACGCATCCTCCGCACCAAGTGCGAGTACGGCCTGTTTGAAGACCGCATCCAGAGCCCGAAAAAAGCGGAACACATCAGCGGCCATCCGAGTCATTTGAAACAAGCCTCCCGGATTATCCGTCACAGCATCACTCTGGTCAAAAACGACGATGTCCTCCCCTGGGATCCCGGGGACGGCGGCACCATCCTCGTGACGGGAGTGCACCGGGCGGAGGAGCTGGGGGCAGAAATGGATCGCATCAGTTCGGCGCAGTTCATCATCCGGGAAACGGAAACGGATCGGCCCACGGATGGGGAGATCGAGGAAATCGTCCGAATGGCGAAAAAAGCCGATCGGGTGATCGTTACCACCTACTCCAAGGATCGGCTGCCCCCTGAGCAGAAAAAACTGGTCGCGTCCCTCATGAAGGCGGACAAACCGCTGGTAGCCGTCTCGCTGGGACTCCCCTACGATCTGAAGGAATATCCGCAGGTGCCTGCGTATTTGGCGACCTACGCGATGGACCCCTGGCCCGGCTTCACCCCCGATCCGCCCGTCCTGACGGAGGTGGCGAAAGTGGTCTTCGGTGCGGAACCCGGCGGACGCCTTCCGGTGACGATCAGCGAGGAGTATCCCTACGGCCACGGAATATCCTATGGACATTGATCCCGTAAAAAAGTCGCCGACTCGACACTCCTCAAAATATGGCCGGAGAATCCCTCCGGCTCTTTTTGCAGGTCACCGGGCAGCGGTGCTGCGAAGCGGGTGACTCCCAAAGGCCCCCATGATCAAGTAGGACGATTGCAGTTCGCCAGTGTCGGGAAAAAGGCGTTGTTGGATGGATACCGCCAATCCCTGCTGGAAAGCGTCACACCCATGATGCATTGCCAAACCGAGCTCTTTACATGACCACTTGCCCCTTGGCAGACATCGCTTGATTCCCGGAAACGCAACTTAATAACTGATCGACTAAAAATGCTATTTCCCTATCATTCAAGGTTTGAGAATCAATCGGCATGTTGCCGCCTCCGAACAGTCAAAACACCTGGCCTCGGACGACAGAAGGAAACCGGCGGTCCCCAATCATTTTCATTTCAAAAACGCTTAGGGTGGACAAAAATGCTAGTCTTTTTGCCGCAGCAACTCGGCCATGATATCCCTTAAATCCATCGACTGCGAGTGGGCGACATAAGGGTTAAGGGCCGTCAGCGTGTCATGCATGCGGTCCGTAACGAGCTCAGTGCCGGAGGCTTCCACGCGTACGACACCGGGAACATCCTGTCCGCGGGAAAGCGGTTCATGGAGCCATATTCTGCCCCAACTGCGCTGTAAACTGTCTTTCTCATAAAAGCCGACATGTTGCCCGTCGTGAATGAGCCAAATGTAATCGGCCATCCGCTTAATTTCATCTCCCGAGTGGGAAGCAAAGACGACGGTCTGTCCCTCTCCCCTCTCCATATAAGCCACAATTTCCTCATCGAGGATGTGCTGCCCCGTCAAATCGACCCCAGATCG
>JAJYSD010000155.1 GCA_021793745.1 Bacillota bacterium | reverse complement strand
ATCTCGTGGAGGAGGCGGGTTCGCCGAGAAGGAGATGCCCAAGACTCGGTGCTTAAAAAGGGACGAATTTTTTCCATTTCCTCCCCGGACAGGTGCGATTCCAAGGCGTCGACAAGCCATCCGGGGGAAAGGGAAGCGGCCACTTTCTCACCTCCTCCGCGTAAATGTATTATCTCCTGCAACACCTGCGACAATGAGTTCACATTTTTTCATGTATGCCCATCCCATGGGCATTTTTCTTTTGAAAGGTGATAAGGGACGGGCCACTTGCGTACATATGGAAGGAAATTCTGCAAAATGAAGGGGAGAAGGCGTCTTATGCGCAAACTGCTTTGGCTGTTTTTGATTTTCCTCTTCGGGTGCAGTGCCGGAACGGAACAGCCCTCAACGGCTTCCGGGTCCGATCGCCAAGCGGAGCTTCGGGAGAGACTGGATCGGGTCGTGGACCAACAATTGGCCCGTGAGCACTTTTCCTTTTCCATTATCCTGGAGGATCATTCCAAATACCGGTTTGTCGGCGAGCAAAGGGGAGCGGACTGGACGCTGAAGAGCGAAGGGGCAGGTGAGCCGATTCAGGTCCAAAAGAAAGGGGATGAGATCGAGCTGACCCAACGGAAAAACAAGGAGACCTTGTCCGAACAGCAATTCGGGCTGATCTCCCCCCGGGATCATCTCATCTTGCTGCAGGAGGCGGCCGGCCGGGTGAATCCCCTTTCCGCCGGGGATCCGGAGGTTGAGGGGATGGAAGTGGTGTTGGATCGGGAGCGGATCGGGCAAATTGTGGAGGAGCAGATGGGATTTCAAAAAGCAGCCCGGGATATTGCCGAACAGGCCAGCCGGAAAATTCGGGTTCGTTATCTTCTGTGGTACCGGGCCGAAGATCGGGAGCTGACCCGCATGGAAATCCATCTGGATTCCATCCAAGACCCCTCGCCGGCCCCGGAGAAGCATATCCGGTATATCTTCCGAAACCAATAATCCATAAATTTCTATTATATAACAATATGTTGCATATGTTATAATTTAATTGATTTTTTATCGGTGGAAGGGAGGCGTGACATCGGTGAATATCCGCGTATTGCCCGCGGTGTTGAGCTTGCTTGTCACGCTGATCGTTTTGTTTGGTGGTTATTTCGCGTATCAGTGGTTTGCGATCGAAAAACCGGTGAAACGCGCGATTCACGCGACACCGCATGTGACCTTGAAGGAATTGCGGGTGGATCCCGATCGGATAGAGATTCGATTGAGTGCCGATGAAAAATTCTCATTGGCCGCCGATTATCTACCGTTGCGGAAGAAACTGGACTCCCTGGCAGCGGGGCGCGAGGTGAGCATCCAATTTGCAGATCGCACCGATCCCGTCCTGGAAGAGGCGTGGAACCGGATGGCCTTTGGCATCACGGAGGCGGTAGTCCAGAGGCAGTACACACGGATCCCCAAAACCGTTGAAGCGGCGGCCAAAAATGCCGATCTCCGCCATGAAGTGGCGATGGATGAGCAGTTCATCTATGTAGCCCTTTACCGCGGAGACCATTCCTTGTACCGCCTGATCCCGGTCAAGGGAGAAGGGGAGGTGAAGGCGAGTGGCTAAGGGAATCCTGTTCGGAACCCTGACCGGAGCGCTTGTTTTCGCCTTTTACCTCGGGTATGATCCGCTGCCCCTCGTATTGCTGCTGATCGTGGCAGGGGCCGTCGTCACCTTTTTCCATACCCGCTCGGGCAAGGGCATCAGCTTGGCGGGGACCGAGGGGAAGAAGCGGACCTCCTGCATACCGGATACCTCCTTTGACGATATCGGTGGTCAAGACCGGGCCAAGCAGGAACTGAAGGAAGCCCTGGACTTCCTGATCCACCGGACACAGATCGATTCCTACGGCATTCGCCCCATCAAGGGCATCCTGCTTACGGGCCCTCCGGGCACCGGCAAAACCTTGATGGCCAAGGCGGCCGCCCATTACACCGATTCGGTATTCGTTTCCGCATCCGGCAGCGAATTTGTGGAAATGTATGTAGGGGTCGGGGCTCAGCGCATCCGGCAACTGTTCCGGGAAGCCCGTCGGCGGGCGAAAAAGAGCGGAAAAACCAGCGGTGTGGTTTTCATCGATGAGATCGACGCGATCGGAGGGCGCCGTGAAGGGGGGACCCAGCATCGGGAATACGATCAGACCCTGAACCAGCTGTTGACGGAGATGGACGGCATCACCTCCGACCAGGACGTCCGCATTCTGGTGATTGCCGCCACCAACCGGAAGGAACTCCTGGACTCGGCGCTGCTCCGTCCCGGGCGCTTCGACCGGCACATCGAAGTGGATCTGCCAGACAAACGCGCCCGGAAGCAGATCCTTCAGCTCCACACGCGCAACAAACCCCTGGATGACCGGGTGGATCTGGAAAAAATCGCCTCGGAAACCTTCGGTTTTTCCGGGGCTCAACTGGAGAGCCTCACCAATGAAGCGGCGATTTATGCGCTCCGGGACGGGGAGAAAACGATCGGCCCCCAGCATTTTTCCGCGGCGATCGACAAGGTGATGATGGGCGAAAAGACCGATAAAAAAGCGTCGACGGAGGAGCGGGAACGCGTCGCCATCCATGAATTGGGGCATGCCATCGTCGCCGAGGTTGTCCATCCCGGGTCCGTATCCCAGGTCTCCCTTTCCCCCCGGGGACAGGCCTTGGGGTATGTCCGGCAGCATCCCGGTGAAGACCGGTACTTGTACACGCGAGAGCATATCGAAGGGCGGATCATGGTCTGCCTCGCCGGCACCGCGGCGGAACAGGAGTTTTACGGGAACCGCAGCACCGGTGCCCGGAACGATTTTGAACAGGCACACCGCTACATCCGGATGCTGATCCAAACAGGGCTGTCGGATTTGGGGATCGTGGATCCGGAGCTGGTGAGCAAAGAGCAGATGCGCGAGGAGGGGATGCGCATCCTGAAGGAGATCGAAGAGCGGACAAGCTCGATCCTTTCCCGGTACAGGCCGGTGATGGAGCAGTCCCTAGAGATCTTGCTGAAGGAAGAGGTATTGTCCGGAGAAGAGTTTCGCCGGCTGCTCAAGGCGCAGTCCTTAACCGAGGCCCGGGTGTGATCCGGGCGATTTTTTTGCCCATACCATCTTCTTAAATGCCTTCCTTTTTGGGATAATAGAGCTTGAGCAGAGGGATGGGGGGAAGAAACAGTGAGATTGTCCAAACGGGTTCAGCAGTTGACACCATCGACCACCTTGGCCATCACGGCAAAGGCCAAGGCCCTGAAAAAACAGGGGCACGATGTGATCGGCCTCGGCGCGGGAGAGCCGGACTTCAATACTCCTGAACCGATTCTTCGCGCAGCCGAGGAAGCCATGCGGGCAGGCCATACGAAATATACGCCCTCGGGGGGGATTCCCGAGCTGAAACAGGCCATTGCCGAAAAATTTCAGCGGGACAACGGCCTCACCTACCGGCCCGAGCAAATTGTCGTAACGTCCGGGGCCAAACACGCCCTATACAACCTGTTCCAAGTGCTCCTCGACCCGGGGGACGAGGTGATCATTCCGGCTCCCTATTGGGTGAGTTATATGGAACAGGTGAAGTTGGCCGGCGGCAACCCGATCATCATCCAGGGCGACGAATCCCGGTCCTTCAAAGTGACGCCGGAGCAGCTCCGCGGTGCGATCACGGACCGCACCCGGGCTTTTCTCATCAACAGTCCGTCCAACCCGACGGGGATGGTGTATCGCCGTGAGGAGCTGGAGGCGCTGGGCCGGGTTTGCCTGGAGCATGGATTGTTGATCATCTCCGATGAAATTTATGAACATCTCATCTACGATGACGGCTCCCATGTGAGCATGGCCGCATTGGGTCCGCAGTTTTATGAGCAAACCATCGTGATCAACGGCGTTTCCAAAACCTATTCCATGACCGGTTGGCGCATCGGCTACGCGGCGGGCAACGCCGATGTGATCCAAGCCATGGCGGGATTGTCCAGCCATTCCACCTCCAACCCCACGTCGGTGGCCCAGTACGCGGCTTTGGCGGCGCTGACCGGCTCCCAGGAACCGGTCCAGGAGATGAAAAAAGCTTTTAAGGAGCGGCGGGATTACGTCCTCCAACGGCTCCAAAAGATCGAGGGGCTTCGCTGCCAGAAACCCCAAGGGGCCTTTTACGCCTTTGTCAATGTCCGGTCCATCGTCGAATCCTCGGCGCGGTTCCGGGATGTGGACGAATGGGTGAAGGGACTTTTGGAGGAGGAGCTCGTCGCCGTGGTGCCGGGCTCCGGTTTCGGCTCGCCCGATCATATTCGCATCTCCTATGCCACGTCGATGGAGCAGTTGGAAAAGGCGATGGACCGCATCGAGCGTTTTGTAAACAAGCATCGGTGAACCCTTGGCAATCAACGCAGCCTCCCCTTTAGGGGAGGCTGCTTTTGGCCATTAAACACGAACTCATGTTCTCATTATGGCAGAATAAGGACGAATTCAAGTTGAAACAGGAGGATTTATGAAAAGTTAGTTTCTTACTTCCAACGATCGTCACTGGCTCCTGCAGGACAGAGATGTCCCCTTATCGTCTATTTTGACGCGATTTGTCCCGCATCGCTAAAATAAATAAATGGGTCGCCAATTATCGGAATTTTTATCGGAAAGATGAGGCTTCACGGGAGGGAACGGCTTGAAATATCTATCTCAACTCGTGCTGATCGCTGTTTTCGTCGTATCCATCACCGCATGCGGTGGTTTGGATCTGGGCGGATCCAGCGCCTCACCCCTGGAAAAAGCCCGGCAAGAAGGGGTGATCAAGGTTGGATTTGCCAATGAAAAACCCTACGCGTATCGGACCGAGGACGGAAAAGTGACCGAGATC
>JAJYSD010000154.1 GCA_021793745.1 Bacillota bacterium | reverse complement strand
ATTTCACTGCTTTTGGTGCACCTCCAGTGCAGGTGTGGGTCAATCAAACTGAAGGCTTCGATTGAAAAGGAAAACCGGTCCCATAGCGGGATACGACCGGCAACCCAATAGGAATTCCAATTCCACGGAAAAGATGTTCGGCTTTTTCCTATTATATCACATCCACCTCTGGGATGGGATGTACGGGCATCACACCGGGGTCGTGGACGCGGTGAGCACTCCCCCCGGAGCCGGAATCGACCGCTCCCTCTCTTCTTTTTCCTCCTGGAGCAGCGCGCGGTCCAACACCTCTTCCAACCGGCTGACCGGAATCACCTCGATCCCCTCCATCTCCTTGAACAGGCTTTGCATATTTTCCTCGGGAATGATCACCCGGGAAGCCCCCGCCTGCCGGGCGGCATCCACCTTGGCCACGACGCCCCCCACCGGTTTCACCCGACCGTGAATGCTCAATTCCCCGGTCATGGCCAGCCGGTTGTCCACTGGGATCCCCCGGATCGCCGAAACGATGGCCGTGGCGATGGTTACTCCGGCCGAAGGGCCATCGATCGGTACCCCTCCCGGAAAATTGACGTGCAGGTGGTAATCGTCCGGTGCAAAACCGGTTCGCCTTAGGACGGTCATCACGTTTTCCACGGAACCCCGGGCCATGCTTTTTCGGCGCAGGGTCCGGGACCTTCCGCCCAACTCCTCCTCGTCGACCACACCCGTGATCCGCAGGCTTCCGCCGCCCTTCTCCTCCGCCGGAACCGCCGTCACCTCAATTTCCAGCAATGCGCTCATGTTGGGACCGGAAACAGCCAACCCCGTTGCCACTCCGGCCTGGGGACGATCCGGCATCTTCAGCTCCGGTCGAGGGGACAGCTGACTGTTGTGCACCACCCATTCCACATCGGAAGCATGCACATGCTCCCTTTTTTCCGTCAGGGCCAGTCCGACGGCGGTCTGGACGATGTTGACCACTTCCCGACCGTTGGTGGCATACTTTTGGATGATCCGGATCACTTCTTCGTCGAAGCGGACACCCGTCCGATTCAGGGCCTGGCGGGCGATCTGCCCGATCTCCTTCCCGCGGAGTGGCCGGAAGAAGATCTCCATACACCGGGATCGAATCGCCGGTGGAATCTCTTCGGGCATCCGGGTGGTCGCCCCGATCAAGCGGAAATCGGCGGGCAAACCGTTTTGGAAGATGTCGTGGATGTGGGAAGGGATATTGGAGTCCTCCGGGTTATAATAGGCGCTTTCCAAAAACACCTTTCGGTCTTCCAACACCTTTAAAAGCTTATTCATCTGAATCGGGTGCAGTTCGCCAATTTCATCGATAAAGAGCACGCCGCCATGGGCCTTGGTAACCGCCCCCGGCTTGGGCTGAGGGATCCCGGCGATCCCCATCGCCCCCGCCCCCTGATAAATCGGATCGTGTACCGAGCCGATCAGGGGATCCGCGATCCCCCGCTCGTCAAAACGGGCGGTGGTGGCATCGATCTCCACAAACTTGGACTCGGCGTTGAAGGGAGAAAGGGGATTTTTCTTCGCTTCTTCCAGAATCACGCGTGCTGCAGCGGTTTTGCCGACCCCCGGCGGTCCGTAGATGATCACGTGTTGCGGGTTGGGACCGCAAAGGGCCGCCGCGAGGGCCTTCACTCCCTCCTCTTGTCCAACGATTTCATCGACGGAGGACGGCCGCGTCTTTTCGGCGAGGGGTTCCGTCAAGGATATGGTGCGCAATCGTTGAAGCTTCTCCATCTCCTTGCGGGATTCCCGGTCGATCGCGCTCCGATTGGTTTGTTGGTTCTTCAGCAGGTTCCAAAAGTACAAGCCGATGACTACGGAGAAAAACACCTGAAGCAACATCAACAGTACCGTCCAGTTCACATCCCATTCCTCCCGATCCAAATATGCTGGCACCGGTCCTTCGCTTTGGCGTCACGCATAGTATGGCCGAGGAAAATTAGGGATAGTCACAGCGGACAATTCCACAAAAAAACAGCCGCCCGCCCTTCGGCGTGCGGCTGCCCTGGTAAGCCCGCTTCAGGCGCTTTCCTCTTTCATTTCAATGACGCGGCCTTCACGGGTGGTCAAGCGCGGCCCCACTTTTTTCAACACGCTGTCCTTCGTAACCACACATTTGGTTACGTCGTCCCGGGAGGGCAGTTCAAACATCACATCGAGCATGATGGACTCGATGATCGCCCGAAGTCCCCGGGCCCCCGTGTTCCGTTTGATGGCTTCCGCGGCGATCAGGCGGAGGGCCTCCTCCTCAAACACCAACTCCACGCCGTCCATCTCCATCAGCTTCTGATACTGTTTCACCAAGGCGTTCTTCGGCTCTTTCAAAATGCGGACAAGGGTCTCTTCATCCAAGGGTTCCAGCGTGGAAATGACCGGGAGACGGCCGACAAATTCCGGGATCAACCCGAATCGGAGCAGATCTTCGGGCAAAACCATTTTCAGGTATTCACCGGGTTTCATATCGGTGGTGGTGGTCTCCGCACCGAAACCGATCACTTTTTTACCGATACGGCGCTTGATGATCTGCTCCAGCCCGTCGAAGGCACCGCCGCAGATGAACAGGATGTTGCTGGTATCGATCTGAATAAACTCCTGGTGGGGATGCTTCCGGCCGCCCTGCGGCGGAACGCTGGCCATCGTCCCCTCCAGGATCTTCAGCAGCGCCTGCTGAACCCCTTCACCGGATACATCCCGGGTAATGGAAGGATTTTCTGATTTCCGCGCCACCTTGTCGATCTCGTCGATGTAGATGATCCCCCGTTCCGCCTTCTCCACATCATAATCCGCCGCCTGGATCAATTTCAGGAGAATGTTCTCCACATCCTCCCCCACGTATCCGGCTTCGGTCAGGGATGTGGCGTCGGCGATGGCAAAGGGAACGTTGAGAATCCGGGCAAGGCTCTGGGCCAAAAGGGTTTTACCGCTTCCCGTGGGCCCGATCATGATGATATTGCTCTTCTGCAGCTCCACATCATCCGTTTTGGTGGAACTGTTGATCCGCTTGTAATGGTTGTAAACGGCAACGGACAGCGATTTTTTGGCATGATCCTGCCCGATGACGTACTGGTCGAGAATATCGCGGATTTCCTGGGGTTTGGGCAAGTTCTTGAGGTCAATGTCCTCTTCGCCCCCCAGTTCTTCCTCCACGATCTCATTGCACAGCTCAATGCACTCATCGCAGATATATACTCCCGGGCCAGCGACCAATTTGCGCACTTGATCCTGGGACTTTCCGCAGAAGGAGCATTTGAGTTGGCCCTTTTCCTCGTTAAACTTGAACATCGTATCACCCCTTTCGGAGATCTCTCCGGGTGATCACTTCATCAATCAAGCCATACTCCTTAGCTTCGTAGGCATCCATGAAGTGGTCCCGATCGGTGTCTCGCTCAATCTTCTCCAAAGGTTGACCGGTTCGTTCGGCCAAAATTTCGTTGATCTTTTGGCGAGTCCGCAGGATCCAATCGGCATGGATTTTGATATCCGACGCCTGCCCACGGACTCCCCCCAGCGGCTGGTGGATCATCACCTCGCTATTGGGCAGAGCGAACCGTTTCCCTTTGGTGCCGGCCACCAGCAGGAAAGCACCCATGCTAGCAGCCAAGCCGACACAGATGGTGGAAACGTCCGGTTTGATGTGCTGGATGGTGTCATAGATCGCCATCCCCGCCGTCACGGAACCCCCCGGTGAATTTATGTACAAGTTGATGTCTTTCTCCGGATCCTCGGCCTGAAGAAACAAAAGCTGGGCCACAACCAGATTGGCTACATTGTCATCAATGGGACTGCCGATGAAGATGATGCGGTCCTTCAAAAGCCGGGAATATATGTCATAGGCGCGTTCACCTCGGTTGGTCTGCTCGACCACCATCGGAATCAACGGCACAGGTTACACCCCTTTCCCTTTAAGGATAGGAACGGTTGTAAAACAAGGCACGCAAGGATTTACGTGCCTCGTTTCCACCGCTCACTATTCATTATGCCGCATTTTTACTGTTGGATACAAGTAGGTCGATCGCCTTGCGCGTAAGCAGTTGATTTTTAATGCCTTCCAGGCCGTCCCGCTCCTCCAGGAGACGCCGCACCTCATCCTTGGGGCGATTCAACTGTTCCGCCAGCTTTTCCAGCTCTTCGTCGATCTCCTCATCCGTCACTTCCAGCTTCTCTTCCTTGGCGATCGCCTCCAGGACCAGGTTGGCCCGCACCTTTTTCTCCGCCTCTTCGCGGAATTCGTCGCGCAGTTCCTTGTCATCCTTTCCGGAAAACTGCTTGTACATCTCGAGATTCATCCCCTGGAACCGGAGATGCTGCTCAAAATGCTCCAGCATGTGATCGATCTCGTGCTCGATCATGACCGGAGGCAGATCGATCTCCGCGTTGGCCGCAGCCATTTCCACCAATTGATTGCGGCGGTATTCCTCTTCTTCCTGTTTGGCCTTCTCCTCCAGTTTATTCTGGATGTCGGCCTTCAGTTCTTCCAGGGTGTCGAATTCGTCGCTGACGTCCTGGGCGAATTCATCATTCAGCTCCGGCAGGCGAAGCCGCTTGATTTCGTGCAGCTTGATCCGGAAGGAGGCCTCTTTCCCGGCCAACTCCTCCGCATGGTAATCCTCGGGGAAGGTGACGTTGATCGTCTTCTCTTCCCCGGGCTTCATGCCGATCAATTGGTCTTCGAAACCGGGAATCATGCGGCCCGAACCGACCTCCAGGGAAAAACCGTCAGCTTTGCCGCCTTCAAAGGGCTCACCATCGATGGAACCTTCAAAGTCGATGATCACCCGGTCCCCCTTCTCCACGGCGCCCTCTTCAACGGCCTCCAGTTGACCCTGGCGCTGCCGCATCGCCTCCAGCTCGGCGTCCACATCTTC
>JAJYSD010000153.1 GCA_021793745.1 Bacillota bacterium | reverse complement strand
CGCCCATCCCCTCTTCTTCGAACACAGTTTTTATTGCCGGCGGTGCGGCGGAATGGCCACCTACAAGACCTGTCCCCACGACCGGGAACACCACGTCATTTTGTCCGGTACCCGGGTGAGGTCCATGCTGAAGGAGGGGAAGATGCCGCCGCCGGAATTTTCCCGGCCGGAGGTCATTCGGGTCTTGATCGAGGGAGTTCAGGGTTCCCGGTGATCGCCAAGCAGAAAAAATGCCGATCCCGAAGCGAAGATGCCGGAGGTGAGACCTCCGGCTTTTTTGTGTCGATCCTCTGAAATTAAAAAGGGGGAAAGAGTCCCAATGTTATAATTGAATGGGACAACCTTTTTTCGCCATCAGCATCCAATGCCGCGGGATCCTTTCCCGGTCGAAGGATCACCGTGCGGGGAATCGGGGGAAATGTATGCGTGTGGGAATCTTTGCAACCTGTCTTGTCGACGTGTTTTTTCCGGAAGTGGGTATCAGCATGGTGCGGGTGTTGCGCCGGCTCGGTTTTGATGTGGACTTTCCCGAGGGGCAAACCTGCTGCGGTCAGCCGGCCTTTAACACCGGTTATTGGGCGGAAGGGCGAAGGGTGGCCAAGGGTTTGATACGCGCCATGGAGTCCTATGACGCCGTGGTGACCCCCTCGGGTTCTTGTGCGGCGATGGTTCGCCGCATGTATCCGCGGCTGATGGACGAGGAGCCGGAGTGGAAGCGGCGGGCGGAGCATTTGGCGGCTCGGTGTTTCGAGTTTTCCGAGTTCCTGGTTCAACGGGGATTGGTTGATCTCGGAGCCCGCCTCGAGGGAACGGCCGTTTACCATCATTCCTGTCACATGCGTCGTGATCTTCAGGTGACGGAGGCTCCCCTCCGGCTCCTGGCCCATGTCCGGGGCTTGACCCTGAAGGCGCTTCCTCACCCGGAAGACTGCTGCGGGTTCGGCGGAACCTTCGCCGTCAAGATGGGCGGAATATCCACGGCCATGGCCGATGAGAAGGTGGATCACATCCTGTCCACCGGGGTCGATTTTCTCCTGGGTTCGGACATGGGCTGCCTGATGAACCTGGGTGGAAGGCTGAGCCGCCGGGGGGAGTCGGTGGAGGTACTCCACGTCGTCCAGCTTCTGGATCGGGGGTTGAATTGAAATGAACGGGAAATCGGCTTTTCAGGAGAGGGTTGGAAAGGCCCTGGAGGATGATTTCCTGCGGCGTTCCGTCCGGGAGACCCAGGACCGGTTGAGGGGGGGAAGGGTCGCAGCGGCGGCGGATTGGGGGGATTGGGAAGCCCTGCGAACCCGCGGCGAGGCGATCCGCCGCCATACCGTGGAACATCTGGACGTCTATCTGGATCGGTTCGCCACGCGGGTGGAAGAGGCGGGGGGGCATATCTTCTTCGCCGACACGGCGGAGGATGCCCGCCGGTATATCCTCCAACTGGCCGTCGCGAAGGGAGTTTCATCCGTTGTCAAGTCCAAATCGATGGTTTCGGAGGAGATCGGTTTGAACCACGCCCTGGAGGCGGAAGGGGTGGAGGTGACGGAGACCGACCTCGGGGAATTTATCATCCAGTTGGCCGGTGAGACGCCCTCCCACATTATTGCGCCCGCCATTCACAAAAACCGGAAACAGGTGGCGGAGCTGTTTTCCCGGGAAGCGGGCAGAACGCTCTCTGACGCGACGGAGGCATTGACGGCCTATGCCCGCCGCCGACTGCGGGAAAAATTTCTGCGCGCCGATATGGGGATCACCGGCTGCAACTTCGGCGTCGCCGAATCGGGTTCCGTGGTCTTGGTGAGCAATGAAGGTAATGCCCGGTTGACGTCGAGCCTCCCCCGGATCCACGTGGTGGTGATGGGGATGGAGCGGCTGGTTCCCCGGTGGAAAGACCTGGATGTCCTCCTGACCCTGTTAACCCGAAGCGCCACGGGACAGAAGATCACCAGCTACGTGACGGCGATTACGGGGCCGCGCCGCTCCGGGGACGCCGACGGGCCGGAGGAGTTGCACATCGTGGTGGTGGATAACGGCCGCTCCGCCCTTTTGGGGACCAAGTACCAGCACGTGCTCCACTGCATCCGGTGCGGGGCGTGCCTCAACGTATGTCCCGTCTATCGGCATATCGGAGGCCATGCCTACGGGAGCGTCTATTCCGGGCCGATCGGCGCCGTTTTGACGCCGCTGTTGAACGGGCTTGAAAAATACGGCGAGCTTCCCTACGCCTCCAGCCTGTGCGGCGCCTGCACGGAAGCGTGTCCGGTCCGCATTCCGCTCCATGAACTGCTGCTGGAGCTCCGGAGGGATCAGGTGGAGGAGGGGCTATCCCCGCGGGTGGAGCAAATGGCCTTCCGCGGCTTCGCCTGGATGGCCGAAGATCCGAAGCGGTTTTTCGCGGCGGCCAAACTGGGACAGTGGCTGACGCGCCCCCTGGCTGACGAAGCCGGACGCCTGAAAAAGGGGATGGGTCCCTTGTCGCCCTGGACGGAGAGCCGAGATTTTCCCCGGCCGGCCTCCCAAGCCTTCCGCGACTGGTGGCGGCGAGAGGGCCGTCGGGAAGGGGGAACCGATGATGGATCAACCCGATAACCGCCGCCGTTTCCTCGCCCGCCTGTCGGAACGTCTCGGAAAAAGCCGCCGGGAGTCCGCTCCGCCGCCGGAGGGGGAGACAAGGGAGGAGAAGCTGACGGAAGAGGAGCGGATCAGCCGGTTTCTCCACAACCTTTCCCTCCTCGGGGGGCGGGGGGTTCGAATCCGGGGACGGGAGGAGCTCAAACGGCGGCTGATGGAGGATGTCGAAGGGGACAAGGCCTCTCCGCTGATTTTTTGGAAGGATGCCTTCCTGGAGGAGATTACGGACGACCTTTCGAATGTGGAGCGGATTCCGTGGGAGTCCGGACGGGATGCTGCCGAGCTGATCCGGGATGCGGAGCGGGCGAAGGCCGGCCTGGTGAGGGCGGACTGGGGCGTCGCTTCGACCGGGTCGATCGCCCTGATCGGCGGTCAAGGCCGGGGACGGAGTGTCAGCCTGCTTCCCCCCGTTCTGTTCGTGGTGTTGAACCGGGAGAACCTCCTCTCCGATACCGGCAATGTCTGGAGCCGGTTCGGGGAAACCCGGGGGGAAGGCGTTCCCGCCTACATCCACTGGATCACCGGTCCGAGCCGGAGCGCCGATATTGAAGGGGATTTGTCGATCGGGGTTCACGGACCGTACCGCGTGTCTGTTTATCTGCTGGAGTGAGGGGACGCCGAAGCGGTCGCCTTCGGGACCGGGAGTTGTCAGCGAAACTCACCGTTCTCTTCTTCGGGAAGGGAAACCTTCCCTCCTCTCATTTTCCGGCTCGATATGGATCAATACCTGCGCCTGGGGAAAGGACCGTTGGATGTCGGCTTCAATCCGGTCGCACAGGCGATGGGCGCTTTCCACACTCATTTCGGATGGAACGATGAGATGGAGGTCCACATGCTCCTCCGGTCCCGAACGGCGGGTCCGAAGGGCGTGGTACTCGATGTATTCATCGGCGTAAGAGTGCAGAATTTCCCGGATCTTTTCCTCCTCCTCGGGAGTCAGCCGCACATCCAACAGGGGGAGAAAGGATTCTTTCCCCAATTGGTACGCCTCCTTCATGATGAACAGGGCGATCCCGATACCGATCAGCGGGTCCAGCAAAGTGAAGTCGGTGAGGCTGACCAGCACCAGGCTGAGGGCCACCCCGGCGGAGGAGTAGACATCCGTCAGCAAATGCAGCGCATTGGAGCGCATGGCGACGGATTTGGCCTGGATTCCGGCCTTTTTGACGATCAGGCCGACCACCAGGTTGATGATGGCCCCGAGCGCCATGACCGCTGCACCGAGCAGGGGAAAGTGCAGGGGGGAGGGGTTCAGCAGTTTTTCGCAGGATTCGATGATGATCCAGATGCCGGCCACAAAGATCAGCAAAGTTTCAATGGTTCCCGAGAGGTTTTCGATCTTCCCGTGGCCGTAGGGATGGGTCCGATCAGGGGGCCGTTGGGAATAGCGGACCGAAAAAAAGGCCATGATGGAGGCGGCCAAATCCAGCAGGGAGTGGATGGCTTCGGAGAGTATGGCCACGGAACCGGTGTAGATACCGGCTGCCAACTTGAGCAGCACGACGGTGGAATTGCTCACAATCGACAAGCTTGCGGCGCGTTGCGGTCTCAATAGGACCCCCTCCCCTTCTGGTGTGCGCGAAAAAATTGGTATTCATGCAGACAAGTTGCGGATGGGCAAATAGGAAACCCGGTGACATCCTGCCACCGGGTCTTGTTTTATGAAATCCGTGTATTCCGTGCATCGGTTTCGGATCATGGCGGAAAACACCCCAGCTGTGTCGATCACCGACCCCATTATACCCGATCGGAATCAATCCTTCCATCCCCGCGGTTCCGCCGTCCATTCGTCGGATACCTGCAGGGGGTACTCGTAGACGAATTGGTGCAGGGAGGCATTAAACACAATCCGGCTGTATTCATAAAGGATTTCCCGATTTTTGCGGTCCTTCGCCCATACCCAGCGATCCATTTCCAAAACCGGTTGGCTTCTCGCGATGCGAAGGGCGGATGCTTCCTCGGCGGTCGGCATGCGGACGGTCAACCGTTCCGCTGCGCGCACGGGACGAAGCCCCTTATTCCTTTGCAGCCAAACGGACACGGGGATCTCCTCACCGCCTTCTTCCCGCCAGCCTTCCAGAAGCGATGCCGGATAGTAGCTGTCCATCAGGCGGAAGGGGGCTTGTGAGCCCACGTGCACTCTGCGACAGTGCAGGACTTCCACTTCCGGATGGATGTTCAGTTTTTGTCCGATCTCCTTCCCGGCGGCCCGGACCGAAGGAGGCTCGGTCAAGCGTGTGAAGGCGTAGGGTTCCCGGGTTTCACGGACCATCGACCCGGA